>JAQNCM010000254.1 GCA_029237615.1 Mucilaginibacter sp. | reverse complement strand
ACCAAACGCAAAATACGCTGAAAATCTTCGCCACTGGTTTCCAGCTCAGGTGACACCGCTTTTGCAGTATCGGCATACGATGCCCCATTGGTGGTAAAAACGGTCCCCTCAGTACCACGTGCCTGGGTTAATACCAGGCCGGTATGTTCAGCCACTAAAAATTTATCTATAACAGCACGGAATGCACGCGCCTTAAGCAGTGCGGTTCGGTCAAAAGTTCTCCGCGAACCGCCAGCTGCGGCGTCTTTAGTCATTCCATCCAGTTCCTCATCTGAATATCGCACAGCATCAGTTTTATAACTTCGTTCGGCAGTGGCTTTTGTATCAAATATTACAATTTTGCCTTGTAGCTTTCCTCTGTACTTATCCATGTCTGTAAGGGTATCAATTTTTACTAATACCACCTCCCCATTGATCGGGCCGTTGGTGCCGGGTGTCCAGGCTTTTGGGATGGCAATGATGGCGTGATAATAGGGAACGGTGATGGCCGCATAGTTTTTTTGAACTTCCCAGCCTTTCCCAAATTCACCCCATGGTTCAAGTTTGGCGTTCACCATACCCCATGATTGTAACTGGCTGACTGCCCAATCCTGGGCATGTTTTAATTCAGGCGAGCCTGATAACCTTGGGCCGGAAGCATCGGTGAGGTAAAAAGCTGCCTCCATTACCTTGGAGTGGTTTAATCCCTCGTTCCTTATTTTGTTAACCATCGCGGTATCAACGGGTTCCTGGGCAAAAAGGCGACCCATTGAACCTGCAAAAAGCAGACATGAATAAAGTAGTTTTATTTTCATAATAAATTAATTTGATCAGTTAATAACAAACTTATTTATTAAAAAGCGCAATACTTATTAAGCGGCTTAACAAAGTTGTTACAAGTGCATATAATTTTAAAGTATATTTGTGTAATGAGCTCATACCGATCAGGCAGAACTGCTTTTAAAGCCCAAACGGCAAAGGAAGCTTCGAACCATGCCGCCTAGTATAGGAAGCTTACCTGGCAGGAACGCCTTCGCATTGCTAATTATTTAAACAGCATAGCTTACAACTATCCTGAACATGAGCCGCCGCGGATGGATAAAACTGCTTTTAAAATACGACATCACGATTAATTATCCGGAAACTTAATACCATAACCCATGCTCAAATCAGCGGTACCTATTTTAGCATCTCTTAACGAAGAGGAAACCACCAAATTTTACACCGAAAAGTTAGGATTTACTTTTTATTCCAGTTGGGATGGGTATATCATTTTAGGCCGCGATAAAATAATCATTCACTTATGGCCGTGCAAAGACCCCGAAATTCCTAAAGCTACCGGTTGCTATATCAATGTTACCGGCGTGGATAAATTATATGCTGAATTTGAACCACTGGGCATTGTACATCCCAATGGCGCTTTACAGGAAATGCCCTGGAAAATGAAGCAGTTTAGTATATTGGATAACAACGGCAACATTATCCATTTTGGCGAAGAAATGGCTGACTAGTCGATTAAGAGCTTATAACCCCGCCCGTGTACGTTGATGATCTCCACCGAAGGATCATCCCGTAAATATTTACGGATCTTGCTTAAAAAAACATCCATGCTGCGGCCATTAAAGTAGTTGTCGTCATGCCATATATTCAGCAACGCCTCTTCGCGGGTAAGTACTTCGTTTTTTCGCAGGCAAAGCAGGCGTAATAACTCAGCTTCTTTGGTCGATAATTTTTGCTGCACATCATTAATGGTTATAAGTTGTGATGTATAGTCAAAAGTGTACTGGCCAATTTTAAATATGGTTTGTTTTTCTTCTTCCTGCTTTTCAGAATTATTTGCCCTTTTGAGCAGCGCATTAATGCGGAGCAGCAATTCCTCTATGCGGAAAGGTTTTGTTATATAATCGTCCCCGCCTAAATTAAAGGCCTGGGTTTTATCCTCTATCATTCCCTTGGCAGTGGCAAAAATTATAGGGATATGGCTATTTATCTTCCTGATCTCCTTACCTAAAGTAAATCCATCCTTTTTAGGCATCATTACATCCAGGATAAGTAAATCATAGGTTTGTTTGGTAAAGGCTTTTAAACCTTCTTCGCCATCTTTACATAAAATAACATCAAACTTTCCTTTTAGCTGCAGGTAATCCTGTAACAATAAGCCGAGGTTCGGATCATCTTCAACAAGTAATATTTTTTTCATATTTTGTGTGAGGCGGTCGGAACAGTCCGAAGGTCCTTTATTATAATAACATAACTAAATAAGCCGGATACGTTTCGTCTTCGCCGACTATCGGTCTTTCAAAACATGCATTACGCAACCTGGAACTTTAATTCAAACTCCGACCCTTTTTCTTTTTCGGACTTCACGCTTATCATTCCATTTAGCCGTTTTACCACGGTATTTACATAGCTTAAGCCCAAGCCAAAGCCCTTAACGTCGTGCAAATTGCCTGTAGGGATGCGGTAAAACTGTTCAAATATTTTTGTTTGCTGGTCGCGGCTCATGCCTACACCCTTGTCAGCTACCCGGATAATTACCTGGCCGTTTTTGTTAAGTGTACTAATGGTTATATCAGGATCATTAACGCTGTATTTAATGGCATTATCAACCAAATTGTATATTACATTCGAAAAATGAAGCTCATCTGCTTTGATAACTGCATTCTCTGCCTCCAGTTGTAAGGATATAACGGCATTGTGCTTTTGCAGCTTAAGCTCCATACTGTCAACAACTACGGCAATCATTTCATTTACGTCAATCGGCTTTTTATCTAGTTTAAAATCGTTTTTCTCAATGCGCGCAATATTTAACACCCTTTCTATGTGGCTGCCTAATCGCTCATTTTCTTCGTAAATAATGTTTGCGAGCCGGGCAACCCTGGTTTTGTCCTGCGCAATTTCGTTATCCTTTAAAGCTTCACTGGCAATCATAATGGTTGATACCGGAGTCTTAAACTCGTGTGTCATATTGTTAATGAAGTCGGTTTTCATTTCTGACACTTTTTTTTGCTTAAGGATTGAAAAGATGGTGTACCCGAAGCAAATAACTAATACAAGCAATAATGCGCCGGTTACAGCCATAGTAGCGGTCATCTTATCCAGTATCAGGCTATTCTTTTGCGGAAAGGCAAGCCTGATCAATCCGGGGTCATTCACCACATCTGTGCTGAATATAGGCGTTTGATAGGTGTTTATGTTTGTAAAGATTGGCTTTGCACCGGTAATATCATTCGCTTTTGAAAAAATTAATGAATCGCTGTTTGCTGTTGTAACTTCATAGCTAAACGGTAAATTAATTCCCTTGTTTTGCAGTTCAAACCTTAACAGGGTATCTATCCATAAGGGGTCTAAACGCATTTTTAAAGGCTCGCCATATTTTCCGTATTCTGCTGCCAGGTTGGCTATTACTGTGGATGTACTGTGCCGGGTGTTTTGAAGTGAATCATTTTCAAGCAGTTTCTGTACCTCTCTGAATTGCCTTTCTTTCTGTTTGCGGTCCTGCTCACGCTGCCATTGGGCATTAATATGCGGGATAGAAATTACCTGTTTGCCAAATTGCGGATCGACATACGTGTACCGGATGGTATCGTATTTATGCAGTTTTTGATTTTTCTTTAACAGCGGGGGCGTACGTACAATTACGGGTGTTAACCGGCCGTGCACCACGCCAAACTCATCAGTAAATTCCTCGTACTGTAACCCTGCAATTTCAGCATCTGTTCTTTTATGCATTATCATCCGCCGCAGGCTGTCGCGCAATAAGGCTATTTTTTTTTCGCGACCGGAGAGCTTCTTTTGAAATTTTTTATGAATAAGCGTGTTATTATCCGCAGTAGTATTATAACTAATGCTTTTACTATTCTTAGTATTCCATACACCTGGATTGGTGGTTCTGTTATGTGCCTTTACATTTAGAAATTTTTGAGCGTCGTGCTTGGTAACCTTCGCCACTACATTATTTAAGGCTTCAACAACAGAACGATCAAAAAGCTCCGACTGCATTTGATAAGATTGCCTCAAAAAATACAACTGCATTCCAATTACACCTAAAAGTGCAAAGCTCATCAAACCAATAATAAGTGTGATACTCCTCTTCTTCATCCTAAACACAAAAATATTTTAAATAACCGGAGATATTTTGCTTTTAACAATTTTTAACAATTTAAAAGCCACAATTAACAACTTGAAATATAGTATTTTGCTAATTTTGATAACAATAGACTTAACAAGAACATTATGCCGTTAAGCAATAATAAATAATTTTAATAACAGTTTAATTGATATTAAAACCACCACTCAAATGAAAATGAAAACGTTTTTATTAAAACCAGGCTTTGAATTAATTTTCGCGCTTGGTTTGATTGCTATACTTGCATTGCCTCCGGTATTGCTGGCGCAATCCAAAAAAAATATGGATATCAACATTGTTAATGGAGATACCACCGTAAATGGTAAAAACATTAAAGATCTGTCATCTGCCGATAGAAAGGAAGCTTTGAAAGACATTAACAGGATGGGCAGCCAGATGGATGGTAGCACTGAGCCTGGAACCTTTACATTCAGGAGACGGGACAGCGTCGGCGGCAGGACGAACCGCGTGGAATTTCGCAGAAAGAAATCAGATTTGGACAGCACAGACAATATAATGGGCGTCAGGCCCGGTAATTCGAAGAAGATGAATTTCGCGTTTAAATACCGCAACAGTAATGAGAATAACACAGGATTCAGAAGCTTTAATCCTTCAGGAATGGGGTTTGAGCGACGTAATAGCCAGAAGTTTGATTATTTAACTACTGATGAAGACGGAATAAGCACCCATATAACCTTTCATATATCGGAAGTTTCAAATGATGATTTAAAAAGAATGCCCCATGTAGAAGGAGGTAAATTTGAGATCAGCGATTTAACCCTGGTTCCCGAGTTTTCGACCGGTAAAACACTATTAATGTTTAATTTGCCGGCTAAAACTATTGCTGAGGCTAAGTTGACCGATAGCGAAGGGAAAATTTTGTGGAACGAAAAAACCACAGGCGGCCGCTTCAGTAAGACTATTGTATTTGGATTAAACGGCATTTATTACCTGCAGGTTAAACAAGGGCATAACATTGCTGTTAAAAAGATAATGAAGGAGGAGTAACCAATATCACCTGTAAAGATACTTATTACAACATATAAAAACAGCCTCTATACCAATAGGGGCTGTTTTTATTATGGCTTTTTACTGCTTCGCTAAACTGCTGCTACAACTTGTTTAAAATGGCAGATCGTCTTCATCCGGGGTCGAACTGATGTCTGCAGGAGGAGCATATTCTGGTGTTGAACTTGCACCTGCGCCCGCTAATACATTAACTTTCCATAACTGCAGTGAGTTAAAATAAGTTTTTTTACCGGTTTTATCAGTCCAGGGTCTGCCTTTTAAATTGAAGAATACTTCAACATCATCTCCAGCCTTTACACTGTCCAATAAATTGCAACGGTCCTGTATTGCTTCAAACTTTAAATATTCAGGATATTGTGGATTCTCGATATATTCAAGTATCAACTCCCTTTTTTTTAGCGAATCCGTAACCTGTACGGTTGGAGCCACTTCATGTACCTTACCCTTAATTTCCATAGTTTCAAAAAATTAAAAATGTAAAGTTAATAGATAAGAAATAAAATAGGGTGTTATTTAATTCATAAATTCGCAAAATATCATGCAAGTTTTCCACACTGAAAATAAAATCATCATAACCTGTAATAAAAGGTTATCAGCTTATCTGCAGCAAGAGGTCGAAGAACTGGGTTTTACACCCGTTCGCGTTTTTCCAACCGGGGTTGAGCTTTTAGGCACCGTTACAGACTGTATAGCGTTAAACCTGAATTTGCGCTGCGCAAGCCAGGTTTTATATTTAATAAAAAGTTTCACAGCTGACGACCCCAAACAGCTTTATGATAACCTTGTTGACATAGAATGGGAAAAACTGATTGATTTCAGCGGCTATTTTTCTGTTACGTCCAACGTTAACAACGAGCATATATTGACGCCGCTTTTTGCGAATGTAAAAGTTAAGGATGCCATTGCCGACCGGATAAAATCTGTAAAAGGCTTGAGGCCAAACTCAGGGGCCGATGCAAATAAAACCGTGATCCATTTGTACTGGCAGGACAGCGAGGCCGATATATTTATAGATACCTCAGGCGAAACCTTGGCAAAACACAGCTATCGTAAAATTCCAGGCAAGGCTCCAATGCTCGAAGCCTTGGCTACCTCAACCATTATGGCAACGCATTGGGATAAAAAAAGCACTTTTATTAATCCAATGTGCGGCTCTGGTACGCTGGCTATTGAGGCTGCGTTGCTCGCTACCGACAAATGCCCCGGCCTTTTCAGGATGAATTATGGCTTTATGCACATAATGGGTTATGATGAAACTGTGTTTTTTACAGAAAGAAGAAAATTAAAGGATAAGGCAAAAAAGGATACCGGGTTTAAAATAATAGCTACGGATATATCAGCAGATGCAGTTGATATCGCTCAAAAAAATGCAAAAACTGCCGGAGTAGAACATTTAATTGATTTTAGCGTTTGTGACTTTGCAGATACCACGGTACCGGAAGAACCGGGGATTATTATGTTTAATCCGGAATATGGTGAACGCTTAGGTGTACACACCAAGCTGGAAGCAACCTATAAGCGTATCGGCGATTTTATGAAAAAAGATTGCCTTGGCTATAGAGGCTATGTTTTTACCGGCAATCCCGATCTTGCTAAAAAAATTGGTTTAAAAGCTGCCCGTAAAATCGAGTTTTATAATGGAAAACTTGATTGCCGTTTACTGGAATATGAGCTGTATGAAGGCACAAAGCGGGAGCCAAGAGAAGAATAAATAAGATCCCGTAAGGATATCAAACAATGAGAAAAATAATTTTATCTATAACAATTGTGCTGTTTTCGTTTTACTGCATGGCACAAAAGAAAACGGTGTTCCCATTCAGAGGCGGTAAAGCCAATATGATGCGCTTTTTTAATGACAGCTTAACAGTTTCGCCTGATATCATAAAGAAAAAAGCAACTGGTTTGGTGGTATTTAAATTCACATCGGATGATGAAGGCAAGCTGTCAAAAATTGTTGTTTATTATGCAGATGATGCTATTTTGGTGCCTCCTGTAATTGAAGCCTTAAAGAAATCGGCCCGCAAATGGATGTTACCCGACCATGAAACGGCCAATGATTTTATAATTACTTTTTCCTTCGGCTTTAATCCTCCTGTTGCAACCAGCCGTGATCTGCAAAAGGCCGTTTATGATTATATAAACAATCGTAAACCTATTATATCAGCTAACCAATCCCTGCTGGATAACGCTATGTTATTGCCAACTATCATGGTAAAATATGATTTAACGCAATAAACCAGGTAATTAGCCTGAAAATTTGCATCAGCTTCATGGCTTATAAATATATTTGTACAGCTAAGCTAACCTAATGGAAAAGGCCCCTGTTCAAAACCAACGTAAAATTATTCATATTGATATGGATGCGTTTTATGCTTCGGTTGAGCAGCGGGATAACCCCGAATACCGTGGAATGCCATTAGTGGTAGGCGGTTTGCCCGAAGGCCGCGGCGGTGTGGTAGCCACCGCAAGTTACGAAGCAAGGAAATTTGGCATCCGCTCGGCCATGCCGTCAAAACAGGCACTACAGCTTTGTCCCCATGCCTTATTTGTTCGCCCGCGGTTCGCTGCATATAAAGAGGTTTCTCAAAAAATACGTGAAATTTTTAGTCGTTATACTGATCTGATCGAACCCCTGTCGTTAGATGAAGCCTATCTTGATGTAAGCAGTGATAAGTTAAATATTGGTTCGGCTATTGAGATCGCGAAACAAATTAAACAAGCAATAAAAGATGAATTACAATTAACAGCATCCGCAGGGGTATCCATCAACAAATTTGTGGCAAAAATTGCTTCGGATATTGATAAGCCGGATGGTTTAACGTTTATTGGCCCTTCGGCCATTGAAGCATTTATGGAAAAGTTGCCGGTTGAAAAGTTCTTTGGTGTGGGAAAAGTAACCGCTCAAAAAATGAAAAAAATGGGACTTCATACCGGGAACGACCTTAAGAAATTATCAGAAGAAGAATTAACAAAACATTTTGGCAAGGTGGGCAGATTTTATTATCAGATAGTACGCGGTAACGATCAGCGCGAAGTTCAGCCGCACCGGGAAACAAAATCACTGGCTGCAGAAGATACTTTTGCGTATGACCTTACAACTATTGAAGAAATGGAAGCCGAACTGGATAAAATAGCGGTTACCGTTTGCAACCGCTTACAGAATTACCAGCTAAAAGGACGTACCATTACCCTCAAAATAAAATACAGTGATTTTAAACAAATCACGCGGAACCAGTCCTTCCCGGTTGGATTAAACGATCTGGAAACTGTCTGCAATACCGCAAAACGGTTACTCGCAGCAACCAATCCCGAAGATAGAAAGATCAGGCTGTTGGGCATTTCGCTTTCAAACTTCGGTGACATTATTCAAAAGCAAAAAACAGACAAGCAAACAGATCAATTAAAGCTCTTTTCCTGAGCAATTTTTGTCACCAATCAAATTACACTATTATCCGTTCACCACTTCGCCGCCGTTAACATGTATTACCTGGCCGGTAATGAATGAAGCATCATCTGACGCCAGGAAAACGTACGCAGGACCAAGTTCCGACGGCTGGCCGGGCCGCTCCATAGCAGTTTCGCTTCCAAATTTTTTGATCTTCTCTTCTTCAAAGGTCGAAACGATCAGGGGTGTCCATACTGGTCCCGGTGCGACCGCATTAACCCGGATTTTCTTTTTAGCAAGATTGGTAGCCAATGACCTCGTAAAGCTTGTTATAGCTCCTTTTGTTGCTGAATAATCAATCAAATTTGGCGACGAACGATAAGCGGTTACAGACGTGGTATTAACAATACAATCTCCCTCTTTCATGTGCTCAAGTGCGGCCTGTGCAAAATAGAAGTAAGCAAAAATATTTGTACGGAATGTTTCTTCCAGCTGATCTTCCGTTATTGCTTCTGCCTCTTTTTGAGGAATTTGCATGCCTGCATTATTGACGAGTATGTTAAGGCTTCCCAATTCACTTATCATTTTTTGGACCGTTTGCTTGCAGAAATCAGCGTTTTTTACGTCCCCCTTAAATAACAAACATTTTCTGCCTTCGGCTTCAACCAGTCTTTTGGTTTCCTGTGCGTCAATATCTTCATCGAGGTACACTATTCCTATATCTGCTCCCTCTTTGGCATAATGGACACTTACAGCACGTCCTATACCACTGTCGCCGCCTGTTATGAGCGCAACTTTTCCATTTAATTTACCCGACGCCTTATAAGTTGCTTTGATATATTCGGGCTTTGGGTTCATTTCGGCCTCAATACCAGGTTGACGGTCCTGCTTTTGAGGTTCTCTTTCAATCACTTCGTGTTCCATATCGATTAATAAAGAAAGTAGTAAATAGGTCACTTATGGTTTCAATATCACTTTAACGCAGTCATCTTTTTTGTTTTTAAAGATATCATAAGCATGGCTTACATTTGCCAATGGAAGCTTATGCGATATAATATCATCCAAAACAACCTTTTCAGTGGTTACTAAATCAATCAGGTGTTCAATGTAATTTAATACCGGCGCCTGGCCTTGTTTAATGGTAATGGCTTTATCAAACATGCGGTGAACAGGGAAATTATCAAATGGGGTGGCATAAACGCCCACTATAGTAACTGTTCCGTTTCTGCGTACCGCTTTGAAGCACGCATCTATTACTTTATCAGTGCCCTTTTCAAAGTTTATTGTGGCCTTAACCTTTTCAAGAAACGACCGTTCTGCTTCAAAGCCAACTGCATCAACACAAACATCAGCACCTCGTCCGCGGGTCATGTCCCTTATAGCCTGAACGGCGTCAACTTCATTCGGGTTAATGGTTTCAACTTTATTTACTGACTTCGCTCTTTCAAGACGGTAATTTAACGGATCAATCGCAATTACCCGGCCGGCGCCGTTTATCCACGCCGCTTTTTGTGCCATCAATCCCACAGGGCCTGACCCGAAAATAGCCACCACTTCGCCGCCTTTTAACTGCGCCCAATCAATGGCAGACCAACCGGTAGGGAAAATATCTGTTAAAAAGAGAACTTGTTCATCTGTCATGTTATCCGGTACTTTTCTTGGGCTCACATCGGCATAGGGCACACGAACGTATTCTGCCTGGCCGCCAGAGTATCCGCCGTACAAATCGGTATAGCCGAACAGTGCACCGCCTTTACCATCGAGTAAATCGCCCTGGGGGCCATAATGCTTATAATTGGAATTTTCGCAGGCCGGAGAAGCGCCATGTGTGCAAAAAAAGCAGTGACCACAAGCTATGGGAAAAGGCACCACTACACGATCGCCTTTTTTTAGGTTTTTAACCGATGAACCAACTTCTTCAACTATACCCATAAATTCGTGGCCCATGATCATATCACTTGCCTGCGGAATTCCGCCATCATAAATGTGGAGGTCTGAACCGCAAATGGCGGTTGATGTTACTTTTAGAATTATGTCACCACTTTCTTCTATACGTGGGTCTTCGACAGTATCGTAACTGATGTCGCCTGGTTTGTGAAATACGGCTGCTTTCATATTTTATGTTTTATATTGAGTAAATAATAACACCCTATAAAAGCGTTGGTTTTAATAAAAATAAACTATAAAATAATAATATTAACTACGGGTAAATTGCAATTTAAAAGCAATAGTAGTTAATAGAATAGTTAAGCCCGTTGACAAGCCGGAAAATTCGTAACAGAAAAAGGGGAAAAAATGCACATTTTTCCCCTTTTCCATAAAAGTTATTTTGATTACTTTTTCATGCTGTCATGGATCTTATTGATAGCATCCAGGTGCATTTGAACGATTGGTGCAGTACTGGCTGCGAAATCTTTCAACTCAACATCTTTACCGTTTTTAGCTTCGTCTTTCATCAAATCCAATGTTTTTTTGTGGCCGTCAACCATCGCATCTACATATGCTTTATCAAAATCTGCTCCTGACAATTTTGAAAGGTCATCCATTTTTTTCTGATGATCAGTATCAAGTGTTGCCGGTAAGGTGATGTTTTTGGCTTTGGCAATGGCCATTAATTTATCATTTGCTTTGCCATGATCGGTAACCATCATAGCAGCAAAGCTTTTAATTTGTGCGTTGGTGGTTTTTTGCCCGGCAAGTTTGCCTATCTCCACTTCTGCGAGTCCGCCTGCAGCTGCCTTTGTTGCAAATTTGGCATCATCACTGGTTACCGCTATGCCGCCGGTTGCTGCAACATTGCTCGTAGTATCTTTAGTTTTATTTACACTATCGGCACTCTGTTTAGCGTCTTTTGGCGCGTTGTTACACCCTTCAAAAGCATAAGCTGCAAGGGCGACCATAAATACATACGTTAACTTTTTCATAGGTTTTAATTGTTTATTGGTTAAAATATCAAGCGTTTTACTTAATATAATTTGTTAAGCAACAAATTATCCCTGAATAAGTTTCAGCATTTTGACAAGTGCTCAGCTCAGCTCTTTCATTAGTTTATTAAACGCTTCCTGTAATTCGGCCAGTTCGTTTTCCAGCTTTGCTACTCTTGACTCAAGTCCGCCCATGTTTTTTACCGGCGCATCATCTGCAAAGTCTTCTTCCGTTATATCTGGTACGCCAGCTAATAAATGTGCGTACCTCACTTCTTTTTGTCCGGGCCTTCTTGGTAGCTGCATTAAAAATGGCATTTCCGGGCTGCTAAGCCGTTCCAGCAGCGCCTGTATATCTTCTATCGATTCAAATTCATACATCCGCCCCGAATTAGTATTGAGTTCCCCGGGTGTTTGCGGGCCCCTCAGCATCAACAGGCAAATGATAGTTACTTCTGCCGGCAATACCGGAAACACAATGGCGAAATTGTGTTTGTATTTAACAGAACGGATAGAGCCGCCGGTAGCCGTTGAAATTAAACTACGTTTTTTAAGCGTGTTCAGCGCCTGGGCTACAGTATCTTCATCATATTGCACCACCGGCTTTCGCGATGTTTTTTGATTACATGCCAGCGTGAGGCTATTGATGGTCATGGGATAGTAATCGGGCGTAGTTTTACTTTTCTCCATCAATGAGCCAAGTACGCGCAGCTCCACGGCGTCCAGTACAGGTAAAGTTATCGGTGAATCCATGGGCTAAATATAGAATTTCCGAATTCCGAAATCAAGCCTTGATATTTCATCAAAATCCGGTTACTTTGCATATACTATGTCGCTTTTTATTGCATCGTTAAATTCGGGAAGTAACGGAAATTGCTATTATATCGGCAACGAAAATGAAGCCGTACTGGTTGATGCCGGGATATCCTGCCGGGAAACAGAAAAAAGAATGCTGCGGCTGGGCTTATCCATGGCTAAAGTAAAAGCCATTTTTGTATCGCATGAACATTCTGATCATATAAACGGCATACCGGTTCTGGCAAAAAAATACCAGCTTCCTGTCTATATCACTACGCCAACACTTCAAAGCGGTGGCTTAAATATTGAAACGCACCTGGTTATAGAGTTTGCAGCCTTCCAAACCATACTTATTGGTACCCTGCAGGTTACAGCTTTCACAAAGTTCCATGATGCCAGTAACCCGCATAGTTTTGTAATTACCTGCCGGGATACAACAGTTGGCGTATTTACAGACATTGGTATTGCCTGCGAACAGGTTGTAAAACACTTCAGTAAATGCCATGCTGCGTTTTTAGAAGCAAATTATGATGATGATATGCTGGACAAAGGCGGTTACCCATATCATTTGAAGCGCCGTATACGCGGTGGTCATGGCCATCTTTCCAATAAACAAGCCCTTGCACTTTTTACTATGCACAGGCCGCCTTACATGACCCACTTGCTGCTGTCGCACCTGTCAAAAAATAATAATGATCCCCAATTAGTGCAGGAGCTGTTTGACAGCTGTGCAGGTGATACAGCCATTATTGTGGCTTCCCGTTACCAGGAAACAGCCGTATACCACATTGGCAACGAGCACGAAAGCGACAGCTATAAAAGTCAGGTTGTAGCGGCAAGACCCTACCAGGCTACTTTATTTTAAGATAAGTAATATTTTAAACGCTTAAGCTTTATTTTAATCAATTACCGTTCCCGGTGATTTTAGCACTCCAGTACCAGGCTTTTTTGGCATCCTGCCTTAATACACCGTCAAGCAGGTTTTTGTACTGTTCCAGGGTGTCTTTAAAAAAAGATGTGTCTTCATATTTATTGAACAATTCACTTTTTAATTGCAGCGCAAATAATTTATAAAGATCGGCCAGGATATCATTTTTTGCGGCTTCCGCCAGCAGGATATGAAAATTTAAATAAGCGTCAACACATTCATTAAGCGAATCGTCATTTGCAGCTTTGATCCATTTGTCCAGGCAGTGCTGCAGTTTTGATATATCGTTTCCGGTGCGGTTTAGAGCTGCTTTTTCGGCAATTTTTAATTCTAATATCTGCCGTACTTCCGCAATGTCTTCGATCCGGGCCCGTTTTAAACGGTGGGTTATCGGCTCGTTTATACCCGAAGTATCGTCAACAAAAGTGCCTATGCCTTGCTTCACCCTTAAAAAACCCGAATTAGCAAGTATTTTAACCGCTTCCCTGATAGTCGACCGGCCAACTCCAAAATTGCGCATCAGGTCTGCTTCAACCGGTAGCTTTTGATTTATCTTAAATCCTCCGGACAATATACTGTCCTGCAGGTGGGCTGCAACCTCATCGGCAAGCGACTTTCTTTGTACAATACTTGGGTTCATCATATCATCTGATGTTTTATAAATGTACAAATAATTTGATTCAACAATCAAGAATTATTTTGGTTTGATTTATTTTTTAGGAACATTTTTTTTGACTGGGATAAAAACGAATTGATTTGAATGGAGAAAGTAATATTGATGTTAAAATCACATTCAATTTATTTAATGTTGGTATTTTCGCTGTATGCTTAGAAGAAAAGTTCTTAAAACACTGGGCGGATTGTTCCTGATCCCTGCCTTACCTGTTCAAAGTATTGTAGGGGATAAAAAAGCTGTGTTACGCGTGGCCCACCTTACCGATGTGCATTTAAAAGATAAATTTAACGCACCTGCACGTTTTACAAAATGCCTTCATCATGTACAAAGGCAGTCAAATGTGGATTTAATACTCAATGGCGGCGATATTGTATTTGATATGAATAAGGAGAATTTAACTACCATAAACGCACAATGGAGCCTGTGGCATAGTGCTATTAAATCGGATTGTAGTTTGCCGGTACATTATGTTTTAGGCAATCATGATATTTGGTGGAACGAAAATGATAAGGGCCAAACATTGTACGGGAAAAAATATGCGCTTGATCAGCTTAAGCTTACCACTCCCTATTACAGTTTTATAAAAAACGGGTGGAAGTTTATATTGCTCGATAGTGTAAATCTTGATATTGATAATACCTGGTATATGGGCAAACTGGGCGACGAACAATTTGGCTGGCTGGAAAAAGAACTGAAAACAACGCCCGTTGATATGCCTGTTTGTGTGCTTTCGCATATCCCTATACTTACTGCTACGCTGATGGTTGACGATCAAACCGCGGTAAATAAATGGCAAGTGCCTGGCGGTGATATGCATACCGATGTGTCAAAAATTATTAGCCTTTTTTATCAGCATCCAAACGTAAAGTTATGTTTGAGCGGCCACATCCACATGCGCGACAAAGTGGTTTATAATAATGTAACTTATATATGCGACGGGGCGGTTAGCGGTGCCTGGTGGGAAGGCAATAAGCACGAAACGGCCCCCGGCTACGGTTTGATTGATTTTTATGCCGATGGAACATTTGATGAGCAATATGTAAATTATTGATAAGGTTTGCTATCTGCCGATGTCTGGTAAATTTTTAAAAACATTCTGTAATTATTGTCGTTTTATTTAAAAACTTAAAAATTATGGGCTTGTTAAAATTTATTATAGTGGGTGCTGCTGTTGGATACGGCATTAATTACCTTACTAAAAAAGGGCCTAATGGCCGTTCTATTTTGGATGACTTAACTGAAAATGCACCAGACTGGTTTGAAAAAGCAAAGCAGTATGCTGAAGATGCTGTAGACCAGGTAGGTAGAACAGTAAAGACAAACGTTAATCTGTAGCCAACCAGACAAAGATGAAATTTGTCATCTTGTTGTTTATTGCAAGATGGCAAGTTTCATTTTACCAATTAATCAGAACGCTATAGTAAAATAATGTATCTCATTAGCGTATTCATATTTTATTGCAAAATGGTACAGGGTACAAATATTCTTTATAATGGCTAAGCCCAGGCCGGTGCCGTCGGATGTCCGACCTTTGTAAAAACGCTCAAAAATAGCGTCCTGCTGTAAGGGTGTTATGTCTCCTGTGTTTTGGATGATCAGTTTATTTTCTGAAAGCCTTATTTTAATACTGCCTGAATTTTTGTTATGCCTTATGGCATTGCTAAAAACGTTATTAACTAAAACATCCATCAGGTATTTACTGGCGTTCACCTCTAATGGCTCCAGTACCAAATTAAGTTCAATATTTTTATTTTGAAGCATTTCCTGGAACTGCTGTGATTTTTGGAGGACGATGCTCTTTATGTCCAGTTTTTCTGTATCGTGCAACAAGTTGTTATCTATTTTAACCAGCAACAAAAGCGATTGGTTTAAACGTGAAAGTCTGCTGGCGGCCGAATAAATATCCGTTATCTGAGCAAACTGCTCTGCACCTAATTGCTCATCCTGTATAAGCATATCCAATTTGGAAGTGATAATGGCCAAAGGAGTCATCATTTCATGCGAGGCATTTTCTGTAAAGGCTTTCAAGCCCTGGTAATCGGCAGTTACCCTTAATGACATTTTGTATACGGCATCACTTAAATCACTGAATTCATCTACCCGTGTTTCAACCGTAGCAATCTTGTTGGTATCTGCACTAAACCATTTAACCTGGTCCAGCAAATGATAAAAAGGCTGCCAAAGCCCGTTTAACACATACCGGTTAGTCACAATCAAAACTACCAGCAATATGGCGGTAAGAATCAATGTAATGGTTGATATGATCTGAACAAGGTATTCCGTACCTTCGCGCGAAACAACAATGGTAACAATATAATTATCGCCATTAACTTTTACCAATGCAGACACTGCCCTGCCCGGTTCTTTTTTCTTTTCTTTAGGATTAACATAGGGAGCATCAAAAAATTTGGTATCAAAATTTGTAAGGTTCGTTTTTGTAAATGTTGTCAGATCCTCATCAAATTCAATTGGTTTAGGCAAACGGTGGTTGAGGTTTATGTACTCAATAACTTCGGCAACTTCTTCGCTTAAATCGCTGTCAAATTGTTGTCTTACAATGTAGTTAATGGTTAAATAATATACAACTGCCGAAATCAATAAAACGGAAACACTGATAATAATACTTGCCTTGTTATAGTGTGCGGCTAACTTCATTCTTAAATAAATTTATAGCCGACACCGTAAATAGAAGAAAAAAAGTCTTTACCAGTTAACTCTATTAATTTTTTTCTAAGGTTTTTGATATGGGTATAAATAAAATCAAAGCTGTCAAGCATGTCCATTTCATCTCCCCAAAGGTGTTCGGCAATTGCATTTTTTGAGATCACACGACCTTTGTTGGCAATAAAGTAAAGCAGCATTTCGTACTCTTTTTTTGTTAATATCATTTCTTTATTATTAACGGTTACATTTCTTCCTAAAAGATCAATGCTTATTTCCTCGTAAATCAGCAAGCTGTTGCTTCCAAACGTTTTTCTGCGAAAAATTGCTAATAAGCGGGCTTTTAATTCAGCAAGATGAAATGGTTTGGTTATATAATCATCCGCACCAATATTAAGCCCTTTTATTTTGTCACCCAATGAGTTCCGGGCCGAAATGATTAACACACATTCATTTTTACCGGCTGATTTCAGGTATTCAAGAATGGCAAAGCCATCACCGTCGGGCAGGCCAATATCAAGCAGGATACAATCATATTCATAAACGGCGATTTTTTGAAGTGTACTTTTCAAATCGCTGCACACTTCACAAATACTTCCCTCTTCAGTAAAATACTTTTCTATCGTTTCCCTCAGGCTTTGTTCATCTTCAACGATCAATAATTTCACAATAAATTTTTAATAAAGCTATAAAATGAATTTGAAGCAATATTGAAGAATTTTTTAACAAATCGCCCCCTATTAATAACAAACTATTTTTACACAATTACCCGGCACTACAACTTTGCTTCAAATTTCAGGGATATATTTATGACAATTATAAGCCATTCAAATACCCGCGTCCTGCTATCATACTTATGCTAAACTACTATGTCTCGATCTTATTACTTTTAATCATTTCTTTTACCATCAAAGCACAAGATCACTACGACAGATTTACGCAGCGCAATTGGTTAGCCCCCGGGTCATACCATGTCAGAGTAGCACAGCGATTTTATGCTCAACGGCAGGCGATTCTATTTGAGATTGCAAACAAAAAGCATTGTTTTGGCTTATGGTTTTATAAAATAAAGGTACAAACCAAAAGCTAACTAATATTAATATAAATCTATGACTGTAATAGAACCAACGAGAAAGGACATTCAGCATCCCCAACAAATCAAAAGAAATTCTGCTTCGCTGCGTTTATGGCATTGGTTAAATGCCATTGTAATTACCGGATCATTACTCACGGTATTGCTGAATTCAACCATATTGGATATGCGATCGACCACGGCGCTTATTAAAAATCGGTTGCACGATGCAGGTGCGACAGTTGCTGACAAGCAGGCCTGGTCTGCAGCGCATGAGTTAAGCGATAAGGTTTGGGCGCTTCATACTTACTTTGGATATGTTTTAGCTGCGCTTGTTCTGTTTAGGCTGCTGATGGAGTTTTTTCAGGTAGCTGATCAAAAGTTCATCGGGAAAATTAAAAGCGCATATGTTAAGTACCAGATCATAAAAAAAAACCGGGAACTTGCCCGGCATGAGTTTTGGGTTAAAACACTTTATGCTGTATTTTATTTGATGATAATAATAATGGCGGTTACCGGCCTTTGTCTTGCCTTTGAAGATGATGTGCCGGCACTTAAGGCGATATCAGCATTCAGAGATATTCATGGGTTTACTATGTACCTGATACTTGCATTTATTGTGTTACATCTTGCCGGCGTATTTTTAGCTGAAAGAAAGGACAGTAAAGGAATAGTATCTGATATGATCAATGGCGGAAGGGAGTAAGGGGTGAACGTTAATTTTTGAAATACTTAACAAGAAGATTGTTATACAGCTTTATTATTTCGTTTCTGATCTTTACTTTGTCAAATTCTTTTATCAAATTTTCAGACATCTTAACAGCATCGTCATAATAGGTTTTGTCCTTAATTAACCTGGTGGTTATTTTTATAAAATCTGCAGTATCCACCGCCTTTAAATAAGGATGATTATACAACGATTTATATTCATTAAGGTCCCTGAACACTACCGGAATACCTGATGCGGCGGCCTCTAAAGGGGCTAAAGGGCAGTTTTCCTGGTATGACGGAAAAAGGAAGATATCCGCCGCTGCGTACAAAAAGCGCATATCTTCCAGCTCCTGCATCCCGGGGAAATCAATATTAGATGCCGCATTCGCTATTTTTGAATTTATTCTTTTAATCCCTTCCGTAAATATCCCGAACGGTCTGCCGCCTACCCATACAAACCGTGCATCCGGAATGGCTTCAGCTACATCGATAAAATCCTCAACGCCCTTTCTTTCCTGTAGCTGGCCTACACCAAGTATCAGCGTTTCATTATCTTTTATGCCCAGAAGCTTTCGTCCTTTAACCCGGTTTTCAGCGGTTCGTACCCAGCTATCTGTAAGTACGGGGTTATAAATTTTCACCACCTTTGTTTTAACGCCCAGATCTTTAATGGCTCGTTCAACGGTAGGAGAGAGCGCTATAACTGCATCAGCATATGAATAAACCATTTTAAAATATTGGCGGGCAAGTGGCATCAGGTACCGCCACAGCGGTAATGATCCTTTAATAGAATCGGGTATTACGTGTGCGGTTAAAACTCTCCGGCCTTTATAGGTCCAGCCCTTCCAAAAATAGTATGGCCCATAGGTATGAGAATGGAAAATATCTCCTTTCCCCTCATTATTTAAAACAATGCTAATGTGTCTATCTTCCCTGAGCAGTATAGCCAATTCAAGAAATGCAGTGTGAACTCCCTGTCCTTTGGTAACATAAGCAGTTTCTGATACCATATGGACAATGATATGCTGTTCATTCATATATTGCAGATAAGCCGTTTCTTTTTTCTTTCCTCTTAAATACTTTAAACGTCTGTTTGATATAAAGATTATTAAAGAAATAACAGCAAGGCTGCCTGAAAATATTACCAATTTATTTGGAACAGGCATAACTAATTTTTATGTGGATTTTAATAATGTTGAAAGGATAAACTTTGCAAACATCAACAAACTTAAAATGACATTCTGAAGAAATATTGATGAGGCGTAGGAAGAGGTATCCGCTAAATAAGGCAGAAATTTACTTTATGTTAAATTGATCATTAAACCAGCGTCCCGCTGATTAAAAAGATCAAGCCCATAAGCAGGAGCCAAACATAAAAAAGGATGCTATTAATATTAGTTTTTAACGCAGCTACCATATCGCGGCTATTAATAATTACACATTAATTCAACTAAAGGTGTTGCTGTATATCACAGATCGACCGTTTCACTGACACTCCATAAATAGAGCCTTAAAACGATGTGATTTTTAATCGCACCCAATTTATACAGGCAATTTACGAATACTTTTTGGACAAAAAACGAAGTTTATTATTATATAATAACAAAGTCAAAATAATAATAATTTTTTAACAGGCGCTTTACTTTAAGCTACTTAAAGCCCAAACTTACAGAAACTACGTCCGATACAAGATCTGTAGTTTGTGTATAGTGGCCATATCTTATTTCTAATTCGTGCAAGCCTTGCCATCCCAACACGCCTGTTGGTGGTGCAATCCTGAAACCCACGCCGTAAAAGCTGCTTTGAAACTTTGCATACTCATAATTGCTGGTGTAGTATTGGTCTGTAGAACTATGAACTTCATAAGGTGCGAAGTATTTGGCCGCGGATTGATTGTAATACCGGTAAAACGGAGAAATGGAGAAGAAGGGTGTTATTTTAACTGGTACTTCCAGGCCTGCAGTGTTGGATTTGCTGCCCCAGTTATCGGTATAATAGCGATAATAGGTGCGGATAATTATATTATCGCCCATGAAGTAATTTAATCTTAACCCTACAGGAATTTTAAAGCGGGATGATGGCAACTTTTCGATAGTATCCTTCCCATTTGAAAAGTAAACCCGGTGAAAAGGTAGCCCCAAATAGCCATTCTGTGTAACAACATCACCCAAAAACATTACCTGTAATCGTGAACTTAACTGCTGTGAATACGAAAATGACGCGCTGAGCGTAGTTCTGGGGCTACTTCCATTATTGTCCCTGTGTCCTCCTTTGTCTGCCTGCCCGGTTCCAAAATTTTGTGTTATAAGAGCGGCATTCGGATCAAATTCTGAAGGATAAATAAGCGTAACCTGGTCAAAATACCCCTGTAGCTTAGCAGTAAATTCACCGTTTTTATCCGCTGTTTTCTGAGAGAAATGCAAATCTGTCCCCACCGATTTATAATTATATTCATCAGATAAATAAGCACCCGCTCCAAAGCTGTTGCCTTTTTTTGTATTTTCAACTGTCCAGTCTAAAGAAGGATAAATACGTGT
>JAQNCM010000252.1 GCA_029237615.1 Mucilaginibacter sp. | reverse complement strand
AATGGATACATCAGTAGCCCGTTACTGGAAGGAAAATTTTGATATGCGCTACTATCTTGAAAGAAACTGGACAACAGCTGGCCCAAAATTAGTGGGTAAACTACACGTTTTTGCCGGCCGGATGGACGACTTTTTCCTTAATTTCGGGGTTTATCATATGGAGGATTTTTTGACCAAAACAACTAATCCTGCTTACAATGGCTCCTTCACTTATGGCGAAAGAGGGGGACATGGCTGGCGGCCATATTCAAGCGGCCAGTTAATACGCGAGATGGCCTCATATTTAAAAAAGACACATCCCGATATTAATTAAACTGATAAAATAACGGCGGAATTTTCAAAATACAAATAACCCTGGTAATTGTTTGTAATTGAAAATTCCGCTTTATATTAATCAACACTAAACTACTGTGCTTTTAAGCTTTTCACCGGGTTTGCCAATGCCGCCTTAATGGATTGAAAACTCACGGTAAATAACGCGATCAATATTGCTACTACCCCTGCCAGCGCAAATACATACCAGCCTATGGTTATGCGGTAAGTAAAATCTTCCAGCCATTTGCTCATGGCCCACCAGGCTATTGGCGAGGCGATGACAATAGCAATGATTACAAGCTTTACAAAATCAAGTGATAATAGTTTAGTAATGCTTTGAACGCTTGCACCCAACACCTTTCGGATGCCAATTTCCTTACTGCGCTGCTCGGCCATAAAGGCGGCTAAGGCAAATAACCCTAAACAAGCAATGATGATAGCAAGAATAGCGAAACTGGTAAATATACGGCCCATTCGCTGCACATCAGCATACATTCTGGCAAAACGATCGTCCAAAAATGTGTACCTGATTGGTTCCGATGGCGAAAAGTTTTTCCAGATGGCCGAAATTTCAGTCATGGTATTTTGCATGTTGCCGGCGTTTACTTTCACAGACACGATCGAAGGGCTAATTCCCCAATGTAAAACAAGGCCGCCAATAGGATCGCGCAGCGATTCAAAATTAAAATCTTTAACTACCCCGACTATAGTAAAAGCTGCGCCGTTTGTAATTCGCTTTCCAATCGGGTTTTTAAGGTTCAGCTTTTTCGCAAAAGTCTCATTGATAATAACAGCCGTTGAGTCGGTAGTGACCGCGGGATCAAAGTTCCGGCCTTCCGCCAGTTTTATACCCATGGTTTTCAGGTAATCATTATCCACCACCCATGATTGCGCGCTAAGTCCTGATTCAACCTTTTCCTTTCCTTCAACATTAAAAGTATTGTCATTTCGCTTGGTACCTTCAATAGGCAGATAGTCACTTATAGCTGCACTTTTTACGGATGACAATTTAAGCAGTTCGTTTTTGAAGCTCTTAACATTATTGCCCAGGATGTTTGCACCTTCTATCACTACTAACTGGCTTTTGTCATAACCCAATTTTTTATTGAGGATAAATTGCATCTGGTTATAAATAATAATTGTGCTGATGATAAGTATGATGGATGTTGTAAACTGAAATATTACCAATCCATTCCTTAATAAAGAATTCTTACCGCCGTTGCTGATAGATCCTTTCAGCACGCTTACCGGCTTAAAGGAAGATAAGAAAAACGCAGGATAAATACCTGCCATAATTCCTATAATCGCAGCAGATAACAGTATTACAGGTAATAGCCATAGAGCGGTCCAGGGAATAATTAACGACTTTGCGGCCAGTGTGTTAAAATATGGCAGCAAGCCCCACGCCAGTAGCATTCCAATGGCAAACGACAAAAAACTAAACAACATTGACTCTACCAGGAATTGTTTGATCAAACTGATCCGGGTGGAACCGACCACTTTTTTCACGCCCACTTCCTTAGCGCGGCTGGCCGATTTGGCAGTAGAAAGGTTGATGAAGTTGATACAGGCAATAACCAATATAAAACAAGCAACAGCACCAAATAGCCATATAAACCTAATATCGCCATTCCCATGCATATCGTACGATTTTAAATGGATATCCGCTACCGGTTGCATATTAATGGTAGCATGGGCAAGCATCGTTGTAGCCGCTTTAAATCCTACTTTTAGCAAACCAGGGATAATATATTGGCCAATCATAATTTTAGTGGCCTTTTTTTGAAATTCATCCAGGTTGGTGCCTTTACGAAGCAACACGTAAGTATCATAATTATAAGCCGCCCAGGTTGTTTGCTCATCCTGCCACAACTGCTTATCTTTCATGGTTAGGAAAAAATCGTATTGCAGGTGAGATGTTGATGGAAAATCCTGTATTACACCACCAATTTTATAAGGCTTTTTGGTGTCATTGTTAAGATACATTACCTTCCCTACCGGATTTTGATTAGGGAAGTATTTATCAGCCTTCTTTTTGGTGATCACCATGGTAAAAGGCTCATCTAGCGCATGTGCTCTGTCGCCATAAACCATTGGCAGCTTTAATATATCCAGCAGGCCCTGGTCAGTATAGGCGAAGCCTTCCTCATGCGTGTTTTCTGTTTTATCTGCACGCCGCAACTCATTGCTGCCTGCCCCGTCAAACAACGGGCTCGCCATTATCCTGGCAGTTTTTTCAATTTCGGGAAAGTTTGATTTTAAGGCACCCGCAAATGGTGCCGGAAACGATGTACCCCGATTGATCTTGCCGTCGGCAGGAACGGTGTTTAAAACACGGTAAATCCGGTTTGCATCGGGGTAGCTTTTGTCATAATTCAGCTCATCCTTAATATACAATCCTATTAACAAACAGGCGGCAATGCTCAATGCAAAGCCACCAATCTTGATAACAGCATACATTTTTTGTTTGCGTAATTGCCTTAATGCAATTTTAAAATAGTTTTTTATCATAATGTTTCATTGGTTCACTTGTTTATTAGTTCATTGTGGTATGGTTTATTAAGTTAGTTTGCGAGGTTACAGTCGCTGAAAACTGGAAACTGCCTGCTACCCACTCCCAACTGCCTACCCTACTCCGTTTTCAAACTTTTCACCGGGTTTGCCAACGCTGCTTTTACGGCCTGCGAGCTTACGGTAACTAAGGCTATAAAAACCGCTACTAAACCGGCCAATGCAAACATCCACCAGCTTAAAGGTATGCGGTAAGCAAAGCCCTGCAGCCATTTACTCATACCATACCAGGCAATGGGCGTAGCGATGATGAAGGAGATGATAACCAGCTTTAAAAAATCTTTCGACAACAACTGAACAATGCCGGTCACACTTGCACCCAACACCTTGCGGATTCCAATCTCTTTGTTCCGCTGCTCGGCACTGAATGCTGCCAAACCAAATAAACCAAGACATGATATCAGGATTGCTATAAGGGTAAACGAGTTAATGATCTGCGATAAAATAACCTCTGTTTCATATTGTTTTTGAACCTCGCCATCGAGGAATGAATATTCAAAAGGTACTGATGGCAGGTCCTTTTGCCATATTGACCCTATCCGGCTTAACAGTTCTTTATAATTTGTGCTACTGGCTGACACCACCATGCAGGAGAAACTGCCCGGATGATTATCATACACCAACATAAACGGACGCACATCATCATGCAGGGAATTATAGTTAAAGTCCTTCATCACCCCAGCAACCGTAACATATGTTAGCGGGTTGGTGTCAAACTGGGTATAAAGGCGGGCACCGGGAGCAGTTTGCGCATTCAGGTTAAGTCGCTTGGCAAGCGTTTGGTTAATGATCACTTTTCCCGAGTCGCCGGGCATAAAATCCCTGCCGCTTAGCAGTTTAATGCCATAGGTTTTTATAAAATATTGGTCAGCAGCAATGTTTTGAGCATCAATAGCGGTAGCCATGTTACCGCCGGCAGGGAAAACCCCATGGTCATGCATTACAAACTGGCTCAGGTAATTATCAGCATTGGTGACGGATTTAACCGCTGATAGCTGCTTTAAATCATTTGCAAGAGCGGGCATTTTACTTTGTGCATCATCCGTATAAAAGTTGAATACCAGCTTTTGATTTTTATCAAAACCCAGATCTTTTGATTTAATAAAGTTTAACTGGCTATAGATAATGATAATTCCGGTGATAAGCACAATAGACAAAACAAACTGGAATACAACCAATGAGCGGCGTATCCCTGCTGCCGACACCCGGCTGCCAAAGTTTCCCTTAATAACTTTTATAGCTTCAAATGCCGATAAATAAAACGCAGGATAGCTGCCTGCAACAAAGCCGGTTATTATTATAAGAGATGCCAGCGTTAGCCAAAGGCGATAATCAGCAAAAAAAGTTAAACGGATCTGGGCATGTGTAATGTCATTAAGGTAAGGAAGCGCCAGCCATAATAAAGGCAGCGCTATGATTACACCGATAAAGGATAACAAAAACGATTCGCCTAAAAACTGTTTGATCAGATCAAATTTCCCCGCGCCTATAACTTTCCTTACACCCACTTCTTTAGCCCTTTTTGATGCGCGGGCGGTAGACAGGTTCATGAAATTGATGCAAGCTATAACCTGTATCAGCACGGCGATCAGTACAAGGATAAAAAGAAAAGATGGATCAGCAGTTTTAGTGGGCTCCACATCATATCCTCCGGTGGTATGGATGGAGGTAACAGGCTGCAAATGCAATTCCTTTTGCATGCCTATTTGTTTCATTTTTGGCCCGGCATATTTAATTAAAAATGCAGGAAACTTTTTTTCGAAGGCCTTAACATCAGCATCGGGCCTTAATTTAATGTAACTGTAAAGAAAGTTATTGCCCGCCCATTCGTTATCATTCGCGAATGCCACTCCCTGCGCCCCGCTTTTCATTGAGATAAACATATTGCCCGCCAGGTGCGATTTGCCCTGGCTTTCGTCAACCACGCCGGTTACCTTAAAATCGTGCTTACCGTATGAGTCGTTGATATTTATTACTTTGCCAACCGCACTTTCCCGGCCGAAAAGCTTTTCGGCAGTAGGCTTTAGCAGTACAATGGAATAAGGTTCATCCAGCACATGCGGAGCACGGCCTTCGGCAAAATGATAGCTAAAAATATCAAAAAAGGTAGAGTCAACATAAAGCGCTCCTTTCTCATAAAATGATTGCTCTTTATAACGCAGCAAATGTTCTTTGGCGCCCAGCAATTCCGTCTTAATTACCCTCACATAGTTTTGTACCTGCGGAAAATCGCTTTTCATAGCAGGGGCAATCGGCGGCGACGAAGCTGCTCCGTGGTGCCTATCGCCGCCTAATGTCAAATCGGTGGTTACCCGGTAAATATGCGTTACATCTTTATGCTGTTTGTCATAACCATACTGATCCTGTACATATAATAAAATGTAAAGGCAGCATAGCGTACCTGCAGCCAAACCGAAAATATTGATGAAGCTAAAAGTTTTGTTTTTCAATAAAAAGCGGAATGCTGTTTTCAAATAGCTTTTTATCATAATGCTTGTTTATTAAAATTTGTGTCAGGATAATTTAACTTCCGGCGAAAGTGGTCTAACAAAATGCCAAATACGTAAACTGTTAATTATAAGCCTTTTATATTGATTTAAGATGCTAAACTTGTTCGGTTTCGATACACCTGATGTCCGGTTATGAAAGAGGTCTTTTACAATAATTTTATCTATCCGGCCAGTTTCATACCTTAGATAACTCAAACCCATTATATGATGAAATATAAACTTACCGCTTTCTTTTTATTTATCGTTTCCTGCTGCTTTGCCCAAACAGACAAAAAACTTACTGAAAAACTACAGGATGCCGTAAAAGGCTTTAACGGCCAGGCAGGCATATATGTGCAAAACCTTAAAACCGGTAAAACTGCAGCCATTAACGCCGATACCTTGTTCCCAACCGCCAGCATGATAAAGGTAAGCATACAATGCGGATTGATGGATAAAATTGAAAAAGGTGAAATGCAATATAACCAAAAACTGGTTTACCGCGACTCGCTGCTTTATAAAGGCGAGGACATTTTAGGCTCGTTTAAAGACAAGGATACGATTGAGGTAAGTAAGGTGGCGTTGCTGATGATCACTATGAGCGATAATACTGCAAGTGTATGGCTGCAAAAATTGGTTGGCGGCGCTTATATCAATAACTGGCTGGAGCAAAACGGGTTTAAAGTAATGCGGGTAAATTCAAGGATACCGGGGCGTGAAGCGATATGGGCTAAATACGGCTGGGGGGTTACCACGCCCAATGAAATGTGCCGCTTATTTACCCTGATAAGAGACGGAAAAGCAGTTAGCCCAGCAGCAAGCGAAAGGATGACCCGGAATATGGGCAGGATTTTTTGGGATGATAAAGCCTTATCGCAAATACCGCCTTATGTACAAACGGCTTCCAAGCAGGGTGCGTTGGATGAATCAAAATCTGAAACTGTATTGGTAAATGCCCCTCATGGTGCTTATGTATTTTCCATCATTACAAATCACAATAAAGACCAGCGCTGGACACCCGACAATGAAGCTGGTGTACTGATCAGAAAAATATCAGCTTTATTGTGGCATTACTATGAACCTCAAAGTGATTGGAAACCGGCTGAAGGAATGGACAAGTATATGCTGAATGAATAGGATTCAGATTTGAGACTTGAGACATAAGACTTGAGATTTAAACCCGAGAGATGAGGTTGAGATTGAAATATTTTAATTTAGCACAATGAAAAAAGTAGTTGCCAGGGTGGTTGTTTTAACCATGTTATTGTTTTTAATCGTTATAAGTTTCGCCCAATCCCAAAAAGATGGCAATTACTTTACATCGTTCGACGGTACAAAGATCTATTATGAAGTAAAAGGAGACGGATACCCGGTTGTGCTGATCCACGGTTTTTCGGGTACAGGGCAGGGATGGAAAAATTGTGCCGTTTATGACAACTTGCTTAAAGCCGGGTATAAGGTGATCATACCAGACCAGCGCGGCAACGGACTGTCAGACAAACCACACGATGAAGCTGCTTATGCCAATGATGCAGAAGCAAAGGATGTTATGGGCCTGGTAACCAGCCTGAACATAAAACACTACAACGTTGTTGGATATTCGCGCGGATCGATCATTGCATCGAGACTTTTGGTGCTGGATAAAAGAGTTCATAAATTGGTTATGGGCGGTATGGGCGATGCTTACACAGACCCCGACTGGCCCCGCAGAGTGCATGCTTACCGGGCTCTGATGGGTGATACAACTTTACATGATGTAGATGATATGATGAAATATATCCATAGTCAGCACTTTGATAACCTTGCACTGGCTTATCAGCAAAAATATCAGCCATCTACCAGTAAACAGGAATTGGCTGCAGTAAGAAAGCCTGTTTTGATTATCAGGGGAACAGAAGATAAAGAAAATGGCTCAGAAACCGGGCTGAATAAACTGATTCCCAACTCCGGCCTAGTTTATGTTCCGGGAAATCATAATACGGCAATAAGAAATAATGAATTTTCTTATGCTATATTAACGTTCTTTAAATAAGCAATTTAGATCTGGCAGTAATGATTAATTAATTGTGGCTTATTATTTGTATGTAATGTATTATAAAAATTTACACAATTAATAAATCTATGAAAAAGCTAATAATATCTGCCGGTACGATGATCGCGATTTTGGTCTCTACCGCTAATTTCGCAAATGCACAAACACACAAAAAAATGAGCGATCAGGCTAAAGGGGCCATAATAGGCGGCGCAGGCGGCGCAGTAGCAGGTGGCATTATCGGTCACGGTGTTGGCGGCGCGCTTATTGGAGGCGCCGTTGGAGCAGGAGGCGGCTATATAATTGGAAATGAACACCGCAGGCACGAAGTAAAAGAAAGACAAGCTTATTTACGGGCACATCGTAAAAGTCATTACCATCATACCTATGCTACAAGCCATCGTTAATATTTAGTACACTATTGAGCCCGTACCCTACAAGTTACGGGCTTTTTTTATGTCTGCTTTATTTTAACAGGTCAAAGCAAATATTGGTATCAGATTTTTTTGTATTGCAAAAGCAGCTATATCAGTAAAGTCATCCCGTCACTACCCTGCGATCAGGCGAAGCTTTTTAGCTTATTATGTTGATTCGGATAAGCCGATTACTAATTTTTATAGCCATCAAAACAAAACGCCTTATTTTTTCTTGTAACTGTAGATGAATAAGTGTTTTATACTATTTCTTTTTTGTTTACTTCCCAGTTTGTTAAAGGCACAATCGCCTGTAGATACATTAAATGTAAACGTTGATACGACCGGTCAAAAAGATCTGCTCGACATCGCTAACTCGCTTTTTAAATTTAAGCCAAGGAAATATCCAAAAGCAGGAACAAAACAGATCTACTTTTCAATTTTACCAATTTCAACCGCAGTTCCGGGTGGCAGTAAAGCAATAGTAACTTCTACAACTGCAGGTTTTTATCTCGGGCCCAGAAATACTACTTACATTTCAAGTGTCACCTTTGCTCCTTATTTTAATTTACATGGACGATACGGCCTGCCGGTACATTCCAGCATTTGGTTAAAAGACAATGCGTACAACATACAAGGCGACACCCGTTTTTTAGTGTATCCCGAATATACCTGGGGTTTGGGGGGAGGCCAACCTGAAAACAAGAGAATTACGGTTAATTACGATTATATACGCCTTTATCAAAGTGTACTTAAAAGAATAACCTCCTATTTTTATGCCGGCCTGGGATATAATCTTGATTATTATTTTAATATTGGTACCAGTGCTCCACCAACTTTAAAGGATTTTACGGGATACCAGTATGGCATCGGTTCAAGTTCTTTTTCATCGGGACTTAGTTTGAATTTATTGTACGACTCACGCCAAAATCTATTTAATCCTATTCCGGGCGTGTATGGAAATTTAATTTACAGGCATAACGCCGGGCTTATAGGAAGTGATAACAATTCCCAATCTGTTTATATCGATTTTAGAAAATATGTAGCATTAACAGCAGCCGGACCTAAAAACCAGATTGCTTTTTGGACCTACTACTGGAGCACCATTTTGACCGGTACGCCTTACCTTAATTTACCGGGGATAGGAATGGACCCTTATCAACGCTCAGGTCGCGGAATGGAACAAAACCGGTACAGGGGTCAAAGCTTAATTTATTTCGAAACCGAATACAGAAAGGATATTACTAAAAATGGTTTATTCGGTTTTGTTGTATTTGCTAATGTGAATTCGGCCAGCCAGCCGGATAGCCGCCGGTTTGCTTATTTAAACCCGGCTGTTGGAACTGGATTAAGAATTAAGTTCAATAAAAAATCTGATACTAATGTTTGTATCGATTATGGCGTTAGCAAGGGCTTTTCAGATATTGTTGTAGGATTGGGAGAAGCTTTCTAAGTAAAATTACCTTTACATTAAATATTTAAGTTATAAATAATTTTTTGCTTACATATAATTCATTAACTTTACTAAGTTACCATTACGATTTACGACAGAGACCAGCCGATACACATTTCAACCTTAATATTCATCCCGTACCTTTTCGGCTTTATGTTTTAGTTTTTTATGGCAAAGCGCATTTTAGTTCTGGATGACAATCCTGATATATTGGACATGGTACATGAAACCCTAACCTATGAGCAGTTTGAGGTGCGAAGCACGTCAAAAAGCGAAGCGGTAATTCCTTTAGTGGACGAATTTGTTCCGGATCTTGTTATATTGGATTATCGTGTGGCCGGTTTAAACGGCGGCGAATTATGCAAGCGAATAAAATCCACTCCCCGTTTTAAAAACCTTCCCGTTATCATCTTTTCTGCATATATAAATCACAATGACGAGCTTTTTGCTTACGGTTGCGATGCTATTATCAATAAGCCTTTTAACTTAACGGAACTTGTAGAAAAAGTAAACTCCCTTTTAGGTGATTCCGGTTTACTTATTTAACAGCAGTTATTTTTACCGGGTTAAAATTTGCATGACTTTTGTTATTACAAATACAATAATTATTGTAATAATAAGTTAGTGTGTTAGTATGACAGTTTCTTTAAACAGCAACAAAAGCTATACAAAAAGAATAGTTGCATGCCCGAGGTGTAAATTGGCAGTTGAACGTCGTATTCATAGAAGTTTTTTAATTAAAAATTTATTTTTTTGGCTGCCTGTTAAGAGATATCTATGTTTAAAATGCAATCACAAATTTTATGTTTTAAATTAAGATGTTTATTTTTCTTTACAGTTATATAATTTGTTAACTACAAACAGTGCCCTATCGGTTTTACTATGATTGTCCTGTTTTTAACAATAGTTTATAATTCTAAACATAAATGACTATTACAACTCACATTTTTTTCAAGACCAAATGCTATTTAATATAAATTTTAATAGTCAAATATTAAAGAATTGAAAGCTGTTTGCAAAGAGAGTGTTTTTTCAACACACATAATTAAAACTAAATTTACAAATAAGGTAAGCTGGTATAATAATTGCTTCTAATTGTTTTGTTGGTTGTTGGCAAAACTTGCTTTTTTCACAGTTGGATTATTAAAAACCTTGGTAACTTATTGTACGTTTAAATAAGAAGATACGATAAAAATAATAATATGCGGATATTAGCGGTGGATGACGATAAGGATATACTTGAAGTTTTACAATTCATACTTGAGGATTCGGGATACGAGGTAAATACGCTTTCTGACGGGCGTTATCTGTTTGATGAAATTGAAACAAACATGCCTGATTTGATATTGCTTGACATTATGTTAGGGAATTTAGACGGACGTGAACTGTGCAAAGACGTTAAAAACAAAAAAGAAACGCAAGATATCCCTGTAATTTTAATTTCCGCCAGCCACAATGTTGCCGGATCAATGAATCAAAGCGGTGCGCCTGATGCTTTCATAGCAAAACCCTTTGATATCAACGATTTGCTCGATACTATTAAACTACAATTATCTGCTGCGTAAAGGCAGTTAGCGTCACGGTCTCACATTAAGCATAGTAAGGTTTACGGCAAAACGGTACCCAGTAATCCATCTGCCTATGCCTATTTAACATAATGCTCCTGACTTCCTAGCTCCTATCTAACTCCATAATCCTTCAGCTCCTTATCGATCTTTTCATTCCACCGTTGCTGCGCCGGGTGATTGATCCCATGCATGGTTTCGCTGTCATATAGCTTTTGCAACCTATCCATTTCGCGGTAAGTTTCCAGGTATTCCTCGTTTATGGGGCCCTCAAAATTACTTACGGGCAAATTCTGCGCTTTTATTTTCTGTTTAAAATGCTCGGCAACTAATTTTACAATGTCAAAATGCCTTTGTTCGTGGTTTAAGGCATAGTCGGATTCACTGCCTCTTTTAACCCAACATGCACTTTTTGGCAAGCTGACTTTTATGATGAGCCGGACATTGATAACACCATTAATCACTTTGGCCTCTTCATCGTATCCAATAAATGGAAATACCTCTGCTTCATATTTATTGTTACCGGTTTTAGATTGAAAATCACTCCATTTTAGCGGCCTTTTAACCGAATAATAAATTGTATCCCCTTCCGGCTTTTCTTCATAATCTGTAAAATTCACTTTAACCGCTTTGGCAAGTTTAATATTAGTGCCGGCCTGCCGATTTATCCACGTATTTATATAAACCAGCCCGTTTATAAGCAATTTCCGCAGGGTAGGTTCTACATCCCAGGGCTTATCAGCACTCCGGGAATAAACGACATTGCCATTATAGCCTGCAAGGTGCAATGCATCCTCATTTTCACCCCGATCAAGGTTAAATGACATTATTAACGAAACACGGCCTTCCACACTGCCACCTGCCGTATATGATTCCTTAGCTATAAATTGCTTCAGTGCTATCACTACAGGGCGGGCTGATTTATCCGCCAGGAGATTATGATCTGTAAATTGCTTAATCGCCGCAGCAGCACCGCCGTGCAAATTAACCGGGTAAGGCTTTGATTCATTATTTTTATTAATTGCTGCAGGCAGCAGCCATGCTACAGTATTATGATCATCACGCTCATCAACTACTTTTGCCACATAAAACTCTTTGGGTGTAACGGGTAGATGTTCATCCCGTAATGTAATCTCCCTGGCCGGGATTGGATTTGACTGAAATCCTGAAAATACCACGAACGCGAAAATGCAAGCAGTTAAAAAAATACTGAACCGGTAATTATCGTTAAAACTTAATTTTATCATTATTGTATTTATAACGACAAACAAAACAGGCTATTATTGGTGGTTTAACACCGCTTGATTTTTGAGATACCATGAATCTTTTCAACAACCGCAAAGTTTTCAACAACGATACATTCTCTTGCCAAACGTCGTTAGAAATAATGTTCTCCACATTATGTGAATTACTATTGTGGACAATCCAGTGGCGTTTCCGTTATTTTCGCAAATCGTTAGTTAGCTACTTATGACCAAATATAAATACATTGCTTCTTTCCTATTTATACTTTTTTTCCGGCAGGTAAGCGCTCAACAAAACCCCTCGTTTGATATCTACCGCACTTATCATGCCGCCCAGGATCTGCTTGGTAAAGATAAGTATGTTGCAGCGGCAGAGCAATTTCGCCTGGTAGAAAAATCAAGGCTCAAAACCACCACACAACCAAAGTTTGAGTCTGAGGTGTCACTGATAAAAGAGAACGCGCAATACTATGAGGCCCTGTGTGCGCTTGAACTTGGCAACGATGATGCGGAGAGTATGTTTTTAAAATTTATTAAGGAACATCCTGAAAACCCGCTTACCAAACTTGCTTATTTCCAGATTGGGCGGTCATATTCAAGACAGCAAAAGTATGCTGAGGCCCTGGTTTGGTTCGATAAAGTTAATGCCGACCAGTTAAACGGAAGAGAAAATACAGAATACAAATTTCGCAAAGGATACGCCTATTTCGCCACTAACGACTACAAAAATGCGCAATTGCTTTTTAGTGAAGTAAAAAATACCCTTTCGCCTTTTACAGATGATGCCACCTACTACTTTGCCTATATAGCTTATTTAAACAAGGACTATCATTTGGCGCTGGTGAATTTTGAAAAATTAAAAAAATCAAAAAAATATGAAAGCAGCTATCCTTATTATATAACCTCGGTTTATTTTTTAGATAACCGTTATGATGATGTTATAAGATATGCGGTACCTATCATTAACACCACTCATCAGCAAAATGAAACCGAAATGCTGCGAATAATTGCAGCTTCCTATTTTGCAAAGGCCGACTATGACAACGCTGCCAAATATTATGCAAGGTTTGAAGATAAGGACATGGGCCGCACACAAAACACCCAGGATAGTTACCAAATGGGATATACTTATTTTAAGATCGGTAACTATGCGAAGGCGGCTAGCGAACTGGAAAAATTACAGCAGGGGAATGATATTTACAGCCAGAACGGTAACTACACGCTTGGCCAGGTCTTTTTAAAAATGAACAATAAGCAAAGCGCCCGTAATGCTTATTTAGCGGCCTCTAAGCTGGACTTTGATAAACAATTACAGGAAGACGCCTTATATGAATACGCAAAACTATCGTATGAGCTTGATTTTAATACCCAGGCGCTGAGTGCAACAAGGCTATATCTAAAAAACTATCCGCGCTCAAGCCGGAATGACGAAGTAAAAATTCTGCTGGGTGAAGAATTGCTGAATTCACACAACTACAAAGAAGCAGTTGACATACTGGAACCTATTCAAAATAAATCGGCCAGCGCACAGGCCGCTTATCAAAAAGTTACCTATTACCGGGGGCTCGAGTTTTATAACGAACGTGCTTTTGAGAATGCCATAGGTATTTTCCTCCGGTCGTTAAAATACCCGGTTGATAATAAAATTGAAATTTTAACTACTTACTGGATGGCTGAAGCGATGTACGAGGTACGTAAATATAAAGAGTCGGTTGACAACTTTGAACGGTTTTTAGAGTTCCCCGATGCCAGCGAAACCAACGTTTACAATTATGCAAATTATGCACTGGCGTACTCCGCTTTTGGTGACGAACAATACAAAAAAGCAGCTTTATACTTCCAAAAATTTTTAAATGGGGCCGAAACAGATCCTAACACGGTGAACGATGCCACTACACGCCTTGGTGATAGCTATTTTGTTTTAAAAAACTACAGCAAGGCGCTTGAATACTATAACCGCATTATTGAAAAACACAGTAAGGGTGAAGACTATGCCTTATTTCAAAGAGGCATGATACAAGGCTTGCAGGGTATGGCTGATAACAAGATCAGTACGCTGAATGATGTTTTAAGTAAGTTCCCTAACTCTGATTATGCCGACGATGCATCATTTGAAATAGCCTATACTTACTTTTTAAAGAACGACGCCGATAAAGCTACGAGTGGCCTGCAGAGTATGATAAAAAAGTATCCGTCAAGCAGTTATGTGCCCCGGGCATTGGTTACCATAGGGCTGATTGACTATAACGCCGGCAATGATACTCTTGCCATCTCATCTTTTAAACAGGTGGTACAGGATTATTCTTCCAGCGACGAAGCCAAGCTCGCCCTTAAACAAATTGAAAAAATATATACTGATAAAGGGGACGGGCAAACATTTATAAACTACGCAACGACAGTCCCTATTGCAAATTATACGGCTGCTGATCGTGAAAACATAATGATCACGGCAGCTAACAATCTTTATTTAAGGGGCGACTGGCAAGGGGCGGTCGGAGCGGTCAATGCCTATTATGATAAGTTCCCTACCAAGCCGATATATGATAAGCAGGCGCGCTTTATCCGCGCGCAAAGCCTGGTAAATTTGAAGCGTCCGGATGAAGCCGTTACAGATTACAATGTGATATTAAATGATTGGACCAGTAACTATACAGAGCAATCACTTATCAGCATGGCTAAGCTGTACATCGCACAGAAAAAATATAACGAGGCAATACCCTTTCTGAAAAAACTGGAAACAAATTCGGAATACAAAGCCGACTATACTTTTGCGGTTAATAACCTGTTGCTTTGCTATGCCCAAATGGAAATGCCCGATGATGCCCTTAACTATGTTAAACTGGTGCGCGGTAATGAAAAATCAGCCCAGGAAGACAAGTTTAGAACTGGCTTGTATGCAGGTTTGGCTTACCTGCAAAAAGGTGATACCACAAGCGCCGTTAAAGAATTTGATTATACGGTAGCTAATACCAAAACCGTAGCAGCCGCGGAAGCAAAATATAATGTCGCTAAAGTTCAATACGCCAGGGGCCGTTACAAAGAATCGCAAAAAACCTGTTTTGAACTGGTAAAGGATCTGCCAAATTATGATTATTGGGTAACCAAAACTTTTATTTTACTGGCTGATAACTATGTTGCGTTAAAAGACACCTTCCAGGCCAAGGCCACGCTTCAAAGCGTTATTGATAATTATAAAGGCGATGATGACATTTTACCAACTGCAAAACAAAAGTTAGATCAATTATCCCCGGCTGGCAAAACAGATCAGAAAACAGATACTACGAGTGTGAAGAAACAGGGTAACAAAGAATAAAATGAGACAAGCAATGAAATTTAAATATATATGCACGCTGCTTACCTTAATAATAGCATTAAACTTTGTTCCTGCTTTTGCACAAACAAATCATAAAGCTAAAAAACCGGCTGCGAAAACAGCCCAAAAGAAACAAACTGCAAAGACCAGTAAAAAGCAGCCGGCTAAAACGTCAGTAACACAACAACGGTCAGCGGCAAAAAGCATAGGTGACGCAGCTGCAAAAGTTAAAACAGACACGGTTAAAAAAGGCGCGCAAAATCCAACCAATAATGGAAGCCTGTCTGAAGAAATTGTGGTGACAACCGCTTACAAACCTGTTTTGGCTGATGCAGTTAAAATACGTATCAACCCCGACCTGGAAGACAAAACACCTTTCAAGGCCCCATTAACCTATTTCCCTGTTGATAAAAGACTGGAACTTAATACCAATATAAAACTGCTTGCCGCGATGAAAAGGCCCGCTGAGCAAGATTCCGCTTTAACCAATAATTATGTTAAAGCCGGGCTTGGGAGTTTAAAAACCACTTATGGCGAAGCCTACTTTAACAATGGCAAGGATCAGGCTTTACAGGTTGGAGGATATTTAAAACATTTTGCACAAAACGGAAACCAATACAAACAAAATTCACAAAAAGACGAAGCCGGGGTATTTGGTAAAAGTATTGGCGATGTAAACTCACTGAGCGGCCGTATCAATTACAATTACAGCAGTAATTATTTTTATGGATTTGATCCATACCTGCCAAACACTCCTATACAGGCTAATAAACAGCATTTCAGTACCATAAGCGGCGAAGTAGAGCTTGCTAAAAACTATAAGGATGTTGAAAATGATTTTACTTATGCGTTAAAACTTAAAGGCTATAGCTTTAAAAATGCTTACCAGGCAAGTGAAAGTAACATTGTGCTTTCGGGATTTTTGAACGAAACCATTCACCAGTTTTATGCGGGCGTAAGCGGTTCGCTGGATCTGAGTACGCAAAAGGACAGTTTATATAACTATAACAACAGCCTGATAAGGGTAAATCCTTACATAAAATTCCAGGGGGATAATTATAAAATTGATGCGGGTATCAGTATAGTTGACCAATTTGGTTTTAAATCGGCCTTTTATATTTTCCCTGCTGCAAAGCTGGAGTTCCAGGTGATCCCTAAATATGTACGTGTGTTTGTTGAGGCTAAGGGAGATGTCAATAAATCCTCGCTGTTGGATTTTTCGACGATCAATCCTTTCCTGGGAAAAAATGTGCCGATCAGAAATTCGGTTGACCAATTGGATATCAGCGCCGGTTTAAAAGGCACCATTGCACCGGGATTAGGTTTTAAAGTGGCTGTATTCCGAAATACTGTTAAGGATATGCCACTGTTTGTAAGTAATTTTAATTTTGCAACGGGCTATAACCGTTTTACTGTAATTTATGACGGGGGCAGAACGCGCATAACCGGATTTAATGGCGAGTTGGATTACAAAGCGTCAGAAGATGTGGACATTTTTGGCCGCGTTGAATTTAAAAATTACCAGATGGCAACTATAGCTCAGCCCTGGAACCTGCCTAAATTTAAATTAACCGCCGGTACCGTATTGCATATCAATAACAAGTTTGATGTTAACGGTTCGCTGTTGATCCGCGGCAATGTAATGGACCCTTACCCCGCAACACCTGTTAGCAAAACGCCAAGTACTATTAGTTCAATTGTTGATCTAAACGGCGGTGTAGAATACAAGGCAACTAACAGAATATCAGTATTTGTACGTGTAAATAATATCTTAAATGGCAATAATCAAGCCTGGCTATATTACCCTGACTACGGATTTAATATATTTGGCGGCGTTGGCTTTGCTTTTTAATATTTTTTAAAATTATAATAAAACGTACTTTTAGCGACATGAATTTAGCCGATTATTTAAGCGAATTGTTAAGGCAGAGCGATGAAGTGAGCGTGCCTGGCCTCGGCTATTTTTTCCGCGAACGTTTAAATAGTTATTATAATGAGCGCGAAGCTAAATTTTATCCGCCCCGGCACCAGGTAAAATTTGTACCGGAGCTTAGGGACGATGATACATTTGCACAATATGTTGCTGCTAAAAAAAACATCTCCCTGGCATCATCAAAATACTTTGCAGAGAAATTCGTAAATCAACTAAGGGAGCAGGCGGCAGCAGGCAGTTACCTTTTTGCAGATATTGGATCTTTTCATATGGATCAGAACCAAAACCTGGTTTTTAAACCGTATGATCAAGTACCCAATGATCCGGATTTTTATGGCTACCCGCCTATTAATATTTATAAGTCAGTACCGGTCGATATTAATCACCATGTATATCATGAGCCGGTAGTGTCCCCGGCAATAAGCGCTCCGCCTGTGGTAAATACACTAACGGAAGCCAACGCAGCCGCTGTAGCCGACGACGGGGAAGTAATAAGTACGGAACGGGAAGTAAACGCGCCGCCTGTGTTAAACACACCACCGACAGTTAGCGCACAGCCTTTACAAAGTTTACAGGATCAGAACTATTTTGAAGATGAGCCTGAAATAAAAAAAAGGACAAACATCTGGCTCATTTTATTAATAACCTTAACCGTGCTTGCACTTGCGCTGTTTGGAGTTTATAAGTTTTTTCCGGATGCTGCTGATAAACTGGATGAAACGTATCACAACATATTGGGTAAACAAGATACCGCAGTGCCTGTTTACCGGCACGAAATAAAAGCGGACACGGTTAAAAAAGCGGTGCCTGCTAAAGACACAACTAAAACAGCTGCCGCTTCTGTAGCTCCGTTAACCGTTCCGGTTACTGACACGGTTAAACCTTCGCATTTTGAAATAGTTGAATTCAAATCCAGGAACTTGGGAAGTGTTAAAGCAGAGATAAGACGTTTGAAAAACAAAGGCATCGAGGCAAAGTTGATAACCGATGATGGAACAGGGCCACTTTTAAAAGTATCTGCAGGCACCTATACCACCGAGCTCGAAGCAAATGCAGTAAGGATTGTTTTAATACAAGCCAGGAAGATTAAGAAAAACTCAATAGTAGAAGAAATAAAACCCCAACAATGACATTATTATTTTTACAGGTAACCGATACCATACACAAGCTGGCTGATACAGCAAAAAATGCGGGCCAGCAACTGGCTGCAGCACCCGAACACGAATTACGCTTTGGCGATTTAATTATCAAAGGCGGATGGGTGATGGTGCCGATTGGTCTGTTGGCTGTATTGGGATTGGTTATATTTTTTGAAAGATATTTTACCATACGCAAGGCATCTACAAACGAATCGAACCTAATGGTACAGGTGCGTTCGAGTATAATGACGGGAAACCTGGAATCGGCCGTTGCAATTTGCCGTAACAGCAACACGCCGCTTGGCCGGATGCTTCAAAAAGGGTTACTGCGCATTGGCCGCCCTATTAAAGACATTGAAGGAGCCATTGAAAATATTGGGAAACTGGAAGTATCCAAACTTGAAAAAAACATTGGCATATTGGGCATTGTTGCCGGTATTGCGCCCATGTTTGGTTTTTTGGGAACGATTGCCGGTGTTATTAAAATTTTTTATGATATATCGCAAACAGATAACTTTAGTATCGGCACTATATCTGCCGGGTTGTACGTTAAAATGGTAACCTCTGCCGCTGGTTTAATGGTGGGTATTGTTGCTTATGTTGGTTATCATATTTTAAACATGATGGTTGACAGGATTATACTACGCCTTGAAACGGATGCAATTGAATTTATTGACCTGTTAGAAGAGCCAAGCAAATGAATTTAAGAAAAAGACAAAGAGGCGTTTCGGCTGAGGTACACACTTCTGCTATGAACGACATCATGTTTTTCCTGCTTTTGTTTTTCCTCATCGCTTCTACGTTAACAAATCCCAACGTAGTAAAATTACTATTGCCAAAATCCAAGTCGGGTAAATCCATATCAAAGAAAACTATCAACGTAACCATCAGTAAGGACCTGAAATATACCGTTGATAAAAAAGATGTTGCGCTGGCTGATCTGCCTAACGTTTTATCAGGGTATAAAAAACTGGCCTCAGAACTAACCATTGTTTTGTTTGTAGATAAAACGGTTGCTATACAGGATGTGGTTGAGATAATGGACATATCACAAAAGCTGAATATTAAACTGGTGTTGGCTACGGTACCTAAGTAGGGAGTGGTGAATGGTGAGTGGTAGGAGGATGACGTTGCCGCGATTGCAACTGACTACTGACTATTCACCACTCACAAAGAGAATTGACGACAATGAATTACGAAGAAGAAAATAATTATCCGAAAGCTTTCCTGGCAACAGGTATCATACTTGGTGTTATGATTGCTTTGTGTTATTTTATTGTATTTAAAAATCCTCCGGTACAGGAGGTTGGAACGGGTGGCATTCTTGTTAATTATGGAACCACCGACGAAGGAGCGGGCAAGGATGTTATGAGTACGGAACAGCCGTCAGTTGCCGAAAAAGCCAACCATACGGCACCAACTAAGGTAACACAAACACAGCCGACCGATCAGAAAACACAAGTTGACAATAGTGATAAAAACGTAGTTACACAAAATACTGAAGATGCACCAGAGGTTGCAGCTAATTCAAAAAAAGCCAGTCAGCCAATTGCAACTCAGCCTGCCAAACCCAAAAGCAAACCGGTTCCGGTAGTAAACCAAAATGCTTTATATAAAGGCAGCACTAATAAAGGCACGGGCGCCGGCGACGGAACTACTAACACGCCCGGCAACCAGGGAAGTCCCAACGGATCAACATTGAGCAATAATTACGGTCCCGGAGGCTCTGGAAATGGTTTGAATATGCCTAACTGGACATTTGTAAGCGCTCCCGACCCGCAAAATATACACCGTGTTCCGGGTGTTGTTGTTATTGATTTTGTGGTTGATCAAAGCGGCAATGTAATATCCGCAAATACTAACAGGACTAAAACGAGGGCTGATCTGAGCTTGATAGAAAGCTGTATAACTGCTCTGAAAAATACGAAATTTACATCGTCTACCCCTGCATCGGGCACTCAAAAAGGCGAATATACGTTCAGGTTTAAAGTTGACTAATGTTTTGTTTCATCGGGTCATTATTCATTTGCCTTGCAACTGAATAATCAATGAGACAATGACCCGATGACTAATGCCCCAATGACAATGACTTACCCGGAGACCATTCATTACCTCTATAGCCAGCTGCCCTTATTTACCCGCGTTGGAGCCTCTGCCTATAAAGAGGATCTTACCAATACCATATTTTTATGTGAACGTCTCGGCAACCCGCAGCATCAATTTAAAAGTGTGCACGTGGGGGGTACTAATGGTAAGGGATCAACCTCGCACATGCTGTCGGCAGTATTACAAACTGCAGGCTATAAAACAGGTTTATACACTTCACCTCATTTAAAAGATTTCAGGGAGCGCATCCGAATCAACGGGCAGATGATAAGCGAGCAGGAAGTGATTGATTTCGTGGGCTTGCATAAAGCCGATTTTGATGAGATCAATCCCTCGTTCTTCGAGATGACCGTTGCGCTTGCATTTGATTTTTTCGCCAGGGAAAAAGTAGACATTGCAATTATAGAAGTTGGATTGGGTGGCCGTTTGGATTCTACCAATATCATCACGCCCCTGGTGTCTGTAATTACAAATATAGGCTGGGACCATATGAATATCCTGGGCGATACGCTCCAATTGATAGCGGCCGAAAAAGCCGGTATTATAAAGCCCGGCATCCCGGTAATAGTAGGCGAATATCAACCGGAAGTTGCCTCTATATTTATAGAAAAAGCAAAGAAGGAAAATAGCAGTGTTTACTTTGCGTCGGATTCTTTTAAGTCCGAAGTCTTAAGTTTGGAGTCCTCAGTCGATAGCACAAAATCGGTTGATGATATCAACGAATCTTTACAAGTCAGAATAATCCGGCAACCCGGAACTTCCGACTCCCGACTTAAGACTTTCGACTTCAAACTCGACCTCACCGGCAGTTATCAGCTTAAAAATATAAAAACCGTTTTATGTGCGGTGGATGAATTACGCCTGCAGGGCTTTGCAATTACGGATGATCAGATGGAAACAGCCTTAAGCCAGGTAAAAAACCTCACCGGTTTACATGGCCGCTGGGAAGTATTAAGCAAACACCCGTTAACCATTTGCGATACCGGGCACAACTCCGAAGGGATACGGGAAGTTTTGCAAAACATAGCGGCTATAAAATATGACCGGCTGCACTTTGTTATCGGCGTAGTAAATGACAAAGACATCAGCAAAATACTTGCGATGTTACCTGTTAATGCCATTTACTATTTTTGTAAGCCTGATATTCCCCGTGGGTTGGAGGCTGAAAGCTTAAAGCAAAAAGCGGAAAGCTTTAATCTGCATGGAGAAACTTACTCATCAGTGAAGGAGGCTTTGACTACCGCACAGCAAAATGCAGGCGAAAATGACCTGGTTTTTGTTGGCGGCAGCACTTTTGTTGTAGCTGAGGCAATGTGATCTTCTCTTTGCTTTCTATCGTAATTATTACTTCGGTTATCTGTATAAAATTTTATTTTTACCCTCGTCAATTTAATTCAACCTGCTTCTATTCAAGCGACGAATTAACGAAAATTGAAATACGGCAGAGACGCAATGCATAGCGTCTCCAACAAGTTAAAATTATGGGCAAAGTAAACTGGGGAATAATTGGCTGCGGCGATGTAACCGAAAAAAAAAGCGGTCCGGCATTTAACAAAATAGCGGATAGCAACCTGGTAGCAGTGATGCGCCGGGATGCAACAAAGGCAGCCGACTATGCACGGCGGCACGGCGTAGAAAATTGGTATAGTGATGCTGATGAGTTGATGAATAATAAAGCATTAAATGCCATTTATATTGCCACTCCCCCATCTTCGCACAAGGATTATGCTGTTGCTGCGCTAAAAAAAGGCTTTAATGTATATGTCGAAAAACCGGTTACACGCAACGCTGCAGAAGCCCGGCAGATTGCAGAAACGGTTAAACAATATCCTAACCAAAAGCTAACAGTAGCCCATTACCGCAGGGCGTTACCGATGTTTTTAAAAGTAAAACAGCTATTGGAAAATGAACTGATTGGCGAAGTGCGCACCGTGCAAATAAGAATGTGGCAAAGCCGTAAACCAGCGCTTATAGCAGATGTGGCAACCAACTGGCGTATTCAGCCGGAATTATCAGGCGGTGGTTATTTCCACGACCTGGCCCCGCATCAGCTGGATTTAATGCTTTTTTATTTTGGAGAGCCTGATTATTATAATGGCTTTTCGTTAAACCAATCAGGTGCCACACCCGCTGACGACCATGTTTGCGGACAAATATTGTTTAAAAATAAAGTGGTTGTAAACGGATCATGGTGCTTTAACGTGGCCGAAAGCCAAACAACCGATACCTGCGAGATCATAGGCAGCAAAGGTCGTATCATCTTTCCTTTTTTCGGCAATTACATCAGCTGGAAAACGAACGGGGAAGAGCAAACAATGACGTTTACCCACCCCGAGCATATCCAGCAGCCGATGATAGAAAAAATTGTCGCCTATTTTAATGATGAAGGGCCTAACCCTTGTTCAATTGATGAGGCGGTAATATTGATGGATATAATGGATGCGTTTACCGTAAAATAAACTGTAGAGACACAATATTTTGTGTCTTAAATAACAGCGTACCAAGACGCAAAGTATTGCGTCTCTACAAAATATGACGCCGTTATTTCTTCTTTGGCACCTTCGCGCCTTCTTTACGGGCTTCTGATAAACCAATGGCTACGGCTTGTTTTGGATTGGTAACTTTTTTACCGCTTTTGCCGCTTTTCAATTTGCCTTCCTTCATTTCGTGCATTGTCTCCTGCACCTTTTCGCCTGCTTTTTCTGAATACTTTGCCATAACATTTATTTCTTTAGGTAGATAATATTAAACAAAGCAAAATATCTGCCAAAGACAGATTTAAAGAATTTTATCCCCTTATTTAGTGTTGATTTTGCATTTCAGAGACGTGAGCGCAATATTTTCTTATCTTCAAACCAATTAATAGTACAGGTGTTCATAAACCAGCTATTAAATCCATTTGCTATATGACGATAAAAAAAACCGCACATCCATTTTACGAAAGATTATCACTGGTGCTTATCGGTCTTATTTCCCTGGGTTACCTGGTTATACAAGGCAAAGAAGTGCTTGATCCCCTAATATTTGGTTTTCTATTCGCCATATTATTATTCCCGATTTCAAGTTTCCTTGAAAAAAAGCTTCGCTTTCCGCGTCCGTTGTCTGCACTTGTATCCATACTATTATTTATAGCCTTTGTGGGCGGTATATTATACCTTGTTGGGGCGCAAATATCAAACCTTGCCAGCGATTGGCCGATGCTGAAAAGCCAGGT
>JAQNCM010000236.1 GCA_029237615.1 Mucilaginibacter sp. | reverse complement strand
CGCCATCGCCCGCAATGACAATTTATTTCATTTCATCCGTAACGCAACCTTCTGCGGCGGTGCTAACTGTTTTTGCATATTTGTATAAAAGCCCCTTTTTAACTTTTAATGCCGGTTGTACCCAGTTAACCCGTCTTGCTGCAATTTCTTCCGCAGATACTTTTAAGGTCATGGTGCGGTTAATGGCATCTATTTCTATCCTGTCGTCATCTTTTACAACGGCTATCAAACCGCCATCATACGCTTCAGGGGTGATGTGCCCGACAACGAAACCATGTGTACCGCCCGAAAAACGGCCATCGGTAATTAACGCTACCGAAGCGCCTAACCCTGCACCGAAAATGGCACCGGTTGGCTTTAACATTTCGGGCATACCCGGCGCACCTTTGGGGCCGATATTGCGGATAACCACTACATCACCAGCTCTTACACGCCCGCTCTGGATGCCATGGATCAGCTCAAACTCGCCGTCAAATACACGGGCGGGGCCTTCAAAGCGGGTACCTTCTTTACCGGTAATTTTCGCAACACTGCCACCTTCGGCAAGGTTTCCATAAAGTATTTGTAAATGCCCGGTAGCTTTTATAGGTGATTCTGCCGGGGAAATAATTTTTTGTGTTTCAAACTCAAGCTCGGGAACGTCTTCCAGGTTTTCGGCAATGGTTTTACCGGTAACTGTCAGGCAGTCGCCGTGTAACCAGCCTTTTTTAAGAAGGTATTTCATTACCGCCGGAACACCTCCAATTTTGTGAAGATCTTCCATCATGTATTTACCGCTTGGCTTCATATCCGCCAATACCGGGATACGGTTGCTAATCTCCTGAAAATCATCCTGTGTTAACTTTACGTCAACGCTTTTAGCCATTGCAATTAAATGCAAAACCGCATTGGTGGATCCACCTAAAACCATGATCACTACGATGGCATTTTCAAAAGCTTCGCGGGTCATAATGTCAGACGGTTTAATATCTTTCTCGAGTAATATCTTTATGGCTTTGCCGGCTGCAAGACATTCAGCTTTCTTTTCGTCGCTTAAAGCGGGATTAGAAGAGGAGTAAGGCAAGCTCATGCCCAAAGCTTCGATAGCCGAAGCCATGGTATTGGCAGTATAGATACCACCGCAGGCACCAGCACCTGGACAAGCGTTTTTTACCACCCCCATAAAATCTTCAGGAGAAATATTGCCGGCTATCTTTTGACCCAACGCCTCAAATGCCGAAACTATGTTCAGATCCTCGCCTTTATAGTGACCAGGTTTTATGGTACCGCCATACACCATGATGGAGGGACGATTTAGCCGACCCATAGCCATTACTGATCCAGGCATATTTTTATCGCAACCGGGCAGTGTGATCAAACCATCATAATATTGTGCACCGCATACCGCTTCAATAGAATCTGCAATTACATCACGGCTCACCAGCGAATAGCGCATACCATCCGTACCCATGCTCATGCCATCACTTACACCAATGGTGTTGAATATTAAGCCCACCAGGTCTTCTTCCCAAATACCTTGTTTAACTAATTTAGCCAAATCATTAAGGTGCATGTTGCAGGTATTACCATCATAACCCATGCTTGCTACGCCTACCTGGGCTTTTTTCATATCCTCGTCAGTTAAGCCAATGCCGTAAAGCATGGCCTGAGCTGCCGGTTGAGTAGGGTCCTGAGTTAAGTTTTTGCTATACTTATTTAATTCTATGGCTTCTGTAGTATCGGTTGATGCACTCATTATAAATTATGCTTTATCAGCTTTTTATATTAAAATTTTAAATAAAAATTAAAATTACTCAGGTGTTGTAAATTGATATTTGTAAGTTATATATAGCTAAAAGGAATAGCAAGGAATAAAGAAATTTATTTCATTTAGTATTTAATTCTGTGTTATATTATATATTCGATATAAAATACTACATAAATAACTATTAAAGATATAAAATATTTCATTAAACATACCAAAGTTCAAAACGGTATTCGGTATGTTTTTTATGCATGCATAGCAAATGCGCGATTTTCTTCCTGAAATGGGAAAGTTGATGTGCAAATTTGCAAATATACGAATGTGCAGATGGGGGAATATAATGTGCGAATATGCGAATATGCAGATGAAGAATATGATGCGCCGGTTTGCTTATAGGGAAAATAAATTGCATGGTGGCGGATAGTGAAAATTATCCACCCTATCCACTAGTATCCACTTCAAATTGAAAAGGCAAACAATTGAGAAATCACTTTTTAAATTTTTTGCAGGGATTGCGGCTGGTATGAAAAACCGCTAGACTACCACATCGTTTTCAAAGATTTCAAAATGACTACATATGGAAAGATTCTTAAAATTATTTGCCGGAAGTTCCTTTTGATTTTTGCATACAAGGTCGGCAAGCTTCTATTTGTCATAACTTGCTTCTTCCCGAATTTGCCCTTCCAAAAACGTATATAAAGTTTTTACCTTGCTATCATCGGCTTCAGCCAGGTAAGGTAGGTCATTAATTTTTGCCGGATAGTTGCTGTGGTCATAAGTAGTGTGCTTGTAAAACAAATTTAAGTTTTTCCATGGTGCGATAAGCAATGCTTGCTTATCGCACCATGGAAAGTTAACAGGTAAATAATGCGAGAACCGAATTTATCGAATTAAAAGTTTACAGAATTCCAAACCAGCATCTTACTAATTTCAAAATCCTGTAAATTTTGATTCAGATAATAAGCGCATACTTAATCAAATCCAGATGATCCTTCTCTGCAATCAGGATGACAGGGGAGTAGAAGGAGTAGCGGAACGAGATAAAGGATGTCTGAACAACCATTTGCCCGATTAAGCGATTTGAAGAATCCTGTCATTCTAAAATCCTGTAATCACGGTTCAGACAAAAAACCATGTGTGGCCGCTCTGTATAGCATGCGATTGCTTTGTCGTTCCTCCGCGCAATGACATGGTGGAGAACAAAATCAAGTACTTATCAAACGCAGAAGATTTTATTTGAGCCAATATTGCCAGCATTGAAACATTTTAAGGGTTATTGGACAGAGATTCATTCTACCCTGTTACCTGTCAAAAACTAATTTCAAACTGTTAAAAGATATTTACGTAAAGTTGTGAATGTCAATTTGTTCCGTTACATTTGATTACACAATCAATTATTAAACTTTAATCCGATTTTTCATGAAAAAACTATTGTACCTGGTTATTCCGGTTGCTATCGGAATTAGCGTATTGTCGTCCTGCAAAAGCGGGGCAAACTCAACCTCTAAAAATGATTCCGTTGCGATGCCTTACAAAGCTACTTACTCCTCATCGTGGGTAATGTCTGACAGCGTTAAATATGTACAGGCGGTGTTGCAATCCCTTAAAGACTGGGAAGACAATAAAGTGAGCAACGGACCCGCTTATTTTGCGGATACTGTTGCTTTTAACTTGTGGAACGGGGCGAAATATAATCTTAAACGCGACAGCTTGCTCAAAGTATTTCAAAAATTCCGCGACAGCCTGAGCAGCGTTAAAATAGAGGTAGCCGCCTGGGATAATTTACACAGTACAGACAAGAATCAGGATTGGGTGGGCACATGGTACAAAGAAACTGATACCTATAAAATTGGCAAGGTAGATTCGGCCTTTTATCACGACGAGAACCTGATAAAGAACGGGAAAATCGTTTATGTAATGGATCAACGCCGCGTATTGCCAAAAGCAAAAAAATAATTACCGGTTACCCGTTATAAAGTAAGTAAGCCGCACTGACCTAAGAGGTGGTGCGGCTCACTCGTGATACGCGGATGGGTAATAAAATATGATCTTACCTACCTTAAAATCCACGGATGCTAAAATCAGGACAATCATAGTCCAACAAAAAATCCCCGGCCATAAGCCAGGGATTCTTAAATTTCAAATATCGCAGAAAGAGAATTATTTATGAAATACGCCTTCTGCTAAAATAACCACTTTGTTGTGTGATGCTTCAACAACGCCGCCTTTTATAAAAAAGATGTCTTCTTTTGCCGAACCGCCGCGTACAGTTACCTTACCATCTTCCAGTGTAGAAATGATAGGAGCGTGGTTGTTCAGTATCTCAAAAAATCCCAATGTACCCGGAAGCGTTACCGAGCTGGCCTCGCCTTCGTAAAGTGTTTTATCGGGAGTAAGAATTTCTAATGTCATGTTTTTTTGTTTAGTATCAAGTCGCTAGTATCAAGATAGGTGCTGCTTTGCTGCCTGATATAAGTGCTTTTTAGATCAAGTCGATAGTATCAAGTATCAAGAAAAAAACATCTTGCTACTAAATACTCGATACTAATTATTGGCTTCCGCTAATAATTTCTTGCCTTTTTCTATTGCTTCTTCAATGCTACCTACAAGGTTGAATGCAGCTTCAGGATATTCATCCACTTCGCCGTCCAATATCATGTTAAAGCCTTTGATGGTTTCTTTAATATCAACCAATACACCTTTTAAGCCGGTAAATTGCTCGGCAACGTGGAATGGCTGTGATAAGAAACGCTGAACACGGCGTGCGCGTGATACAACCAATTTATCTTCTTCAGAAAGCTCATCCATACCAAGGATGGCGATGATATCCTGTAACTCTTTATAACGCTGTAATGTTTCTTTAACGCGTTGTGCAGTGTTATAATGCTCATCACCCAAAACGGTAGGGCTCAGAATCCGTGATGTTGAATCCAGGGGATCCACAGCAGGATAAATACCTAACTCAGCAATTTTACGGGAAAGTACGGTAGTTGCATCTAAGTGGGCAAACGTAGTAGCAGGAGCCGGGTCAGTCAAGTCATCCGCAGGTACATATACCGCCTGTACAGAGGTAATGGAACCGCGTTTGGTTGAGGTGATACGTTCCTGCATGGTACCCATTTCAGTTGCCAGTGTTGGCTGGTAACCTACGGCTGATGGCATACGGCCAAGCAACGCTGACACTTCAGAACCGGCTTGTGTAAAGCGGAAAATGTTATCGATAAAGAATAATATATCACGGCCTTTTCCTTCGGCATCACCATCGCGGAAATATTCAGCAATAGTTAATCCTGAAAGCGCCACACGTGCACGTGCACCGGGAGGCTCGTTCATTTGTCCGAAAACGAAGGTAGCTTTTGAATCTTTCAATGCTTCAGGGTCTACTTTAGACAAATCCCATCCGCCTTCTTCCATGGAGTGCATAAATGCATCGCCATATTTTATAATGCCTGATTCCAACATTTCACGCAGCAGGTCATTACCTTCGCGGGTACGTTCACCTACACCGGCAAATACTGATAAACCTGAATAGGCTTTTGCGATATTGTTGATCAGCTCCTGGATCAATACTGTTTTACCAACACCCGCACCACCAAACAAACCAATTTTACCACCTTTTGAGTAAGGCTCTAATAGATCGATAACCTTGATACCTGTAAAAAGCACTTCGGTTTCGGTAGAAAGGTCTTCAAACCTTGGTGGATTATTGTGGATAGGACGTCCGCCTGTTTTATCTAAGTTAACAATACCATCGATGGCATCACCAACCACGTTAAATACACGGCCTTTAATATCATCGCCAACCGGCATTTTAATAGCCGATTCCATGTCAACAACCTTCATTCCGCGCAGCAGTCCGTCGGTTGAATCCATCGCAATCGCGCGTACGCGATCTTCTCCCAAATGTTGTTGAACTTCTAAAATAACCTTTTGACCATTTTCTTTGGTGATCTCCAATGCATCATAAATTTTAGGAAGATGTGCATCATCAGCGAAGCTTACGTCAACTACCGGACCAATGATCCGTGATATTTTTCCAATGTTTGGCATATATAACCTGGTAATTTAATGTATTTTAAATGAAATAGCATTGGCTAAAAAAACACCTGCTATTTCAGAGGCGCAAAGTTAAGATTTATAAGCAAATATTAAAATACTGGTGTAAGAATTTTTGACGCAAAATTATATGGCGATGAGTTGAATTGGGGAGAGTTTACTCACCGGGAGGCTGCTTCGCTCGTCAACCCTCTCTTTTGCGGGCAAAAAAGAGGGGAAAGAAGTGTTTGGGTAAATGATTATTATAAATGCTCCTTTATCTTTTTAAGAACCGAATTAATATCACTTAAGATTTGATCATTCTCAAATCTTAGAATAGTAAGTCCCAATCCATTTAAAACTTCATCCCTGTTTTTGTCATAATCTTTCTTAAGCAGATGTATAGGGCCATCGGCTTCAAATCACAAGTCTGGCTTTATGACAATAAAAATCTGGGATATAGTATAGGTTTCTTCTAAACTGGGAGACAACAAATATAGGATGTTGTCTTAAAATTTATGCTCAATTAACCGCCTGTTTCTAAACTGTTGCCATAGCACTTTTTCTGCAGCAGTTTCCTTTTGTCTCAGTTCCCGGCAAAATTCAATAATTGATTGCATAAGGAAAAGTAGTGTAATTATTACGTAAAGAAAAATGTATTCTACTTTCTTACCCTCTCTCCGGCAAGCCGGAAAGAGGGTGCTCCAGCAGCGTAAAGCGGGTGAGTCGACTATGCGAGCGGTATTAACGCAGGTGCAGCCCACGCAACTATTCCTCAAACTCGAGCACAATTTTTCCGATATGTTCACTGCTTTCCATCAGCCTGTGTGCTTCAGCTGCTTTTTCAGCAGGGAAAACCTTATTGATGACCGGTTTTATTTTGCCGGATATTAGCAAAGGCCAGATGATTATTTCGAGGTTTTGAGCGATATCAGCTTTAAATGAAGTTTCCCTGGCCCGTAGCATAGAACCTGTAATGCATAGTCTTTTGCGCATAATTGCTGCAAGATCAACTTGTACATCTTTACCTTTCATTGTATTGATCAGTACAAGACGGCCTTCATCAGCTAGCGACGCTATATTGCCTGCGGTGTAATCTCCGCCTATCATATCCAGGATGACATCAACGCCTTTTCCATTGGTGATCTGTTGTATCGCCTCCGCAAAGTTTTCGGTTTTATAGTTGATCGCTTTTGCCGCACCCAACTGTTCGCAAAAATTGCATTTGTCGTCACTTCCAGCAGTTACATAAACTGTATGCCCCAATGCGTTTGCTATTTGTATTGCGGTAACACCAATGCCGCTGGAGCCACCATGCACTAACAGGCTTTCATGGTTTTTTAAAGCCCCGCGATCAAACACATTGCTCCAAACGGTAAAAAAAGTTTCGGGCAACGAGGCGGCTTCTGCAAAGGAGAGATTAGCCGGTACTGGCAGGCATTGGCCTTGTGGTACAGTACAATATTCGGCATAACCGCCACCCATTACCAGGGCGCAAACGGTATCGCCAATTTTCCAGCGCGTTACATTTACGCCAGTTTCAATAATAACGCCTGCAATTTCAAGTCCGGGAATATCGGGTGACGCACCGGGCGGCGGCGGATAGTTTCCTTTGCGCTGATACACATCGGGCCGGTTGATGCCGGCAGCGTATACTCTTACCAATACCTCATCCGGTGAGCAGCAGGGGATGGATCTTTCGGCTATCTGTAAAACTTCAGGACCACCCGGCCGGGTTATAACAACTGCTTTCATCAGGCTAATATATCAGCAATATTAACGGCAATCAAACGGCTATGTTTGAGAGAATGGATTATTATATAAAGCTAAATGCACAAATCTGATTATCAGCAAACCAGGAAATTAACTTAGTTGTGTGAAATTATTCGATGGACTCGTTTCAACTTTCTGCTTTTACCTTTCGCCTTAAACCTGCAACTTGCCTTCCTTACTCCTCAACCATTTCGCTGTTGGGACTGCTCATTTCAGGTACTTCATGCTTAAAATAACGCTTTTGGTAAAAGAGTATTAATATAACGCCCACAGATATGGATGCATCTGCAAGGTTAAATATAGGCTGAAAAAATTCAAAATACTGGCCATGCCAAACAGGGAACCACGCAGGATAAGAACCCCGCACTAATGGGAAGTAAAACATGTCCACTACACGGCCCTCAAATAAATGACCATGCTGGTACAAAATGCCATAAAAGGTCGAATCGACAATATTACCTAACGCACCGGCAAATATCAGCGTTACACACATAATAAGGCCCCGGTGATATTTATGTTTTATAAGGTAAATCAAGCCGTAACCGATGCAGCCAACCGCTACAATGCGAAACAGCGTCAATATCAATTTACCTGCTTCGCCGCCTATTTCCCATCCAAAAGCCATCCCGTTATTTTCGGTATATCGCAGCATACCATACCTTCCCATAAAATGGATCTCGGAGTTAAAATCCATGTGTGTCCTTACCCAGGTTTTAATAACCTGGTCAACAAGGATAATAACCAGGACTAAAAGAAAGGGTTTTAAATAAGCAGCCTTCATTTATTGCCTTAATTTAGCTTCCATGCTTAAGGTGGTATGCGGAACGGCGCGTAAACGCTCTTTCGGTATTAGTTTACCTGTTTCGCGGCATACACCGTAGGTTTTGTTTTCTATACGTACCAGGGCAGCTTCCAGCTGTTCAATAAACTTTTTCTGGCGTGCAGCCAACTGGTTTATCTGTTCTTTTTCAAGCGTTGCTGATCCGTCTTCCAATGTTTTATATGTACCGGCAGTATCATCAGTACCGTTGGCATTTGGCGAACTTAGCGAAGTAGCAAGGTTATTTAACTCTTCTTTTGCACTACGCAGCTTATCAAGCAGGATGCCTTTAAATTCCTGCAGGTCTGATTCAGAATATCTGGTTTTTTCGGTTTCTTGTTTCATTATATTTTACTAATAGCAATCAATATTTCATTTTCATCAATCAAGGCCTTTTCGCCTTCATTTAGTTCATTTTCAAGCGTTACGCTCTCCGCCAAAATTTCGGCGCAAATATAGGATAAATTATTATTCACCGCGTTGGTTATAAAGGGGTGGTTACTCAACCTCACATTTATCTTATCAGTTACTTCAAATTCATTTCCCTTACGCAGATTCTGGATACGGTTTATCAGTTCTCTCGAAATGCCTTCCTGTTTCAGCTCGTCGGTTATGGTAACATCTAAAGCTACGGTTAGTTTTCCTAAATTTGCAACCTGCCATCCGGGAACGTCTTCGGCGATGATTTCTACATCGGTAGTTAGTATCGAGTATCGAGTATCAAGTATCGAGATATGGCCTTCAGTTTCCAGCTTTGCAATATCATCCTGTGTAAGGTTTCCTATCGCTTCGGCAACAGCTTTCATATCCTTGCCAACCTTTGCCCCTAAGGCTTTAAAGTTTGGTTTGATCTTCTTTTTAATGAAGCCTGCTGTATCGGTGATGTATTCGATGCCTTTTATATTGGTTTCGGATAGGATCAGCTCTTTCACTAACTCTACCTGGTGTTTAAAATTTTTGTCCAACACCGGCAGTAAAATTTTGCTCAGGGGCTGGCGCACATTGATACCTGTTTTTTTACGTAGTGATAATACCAGTGAGGATATATCCTGCGCCATTTGCATCCGCTCTTCTAGTTGGGTATTTACCAGATCGGTATGATATTCAGGGAAATAAGCCAGGTGAACTGATTCGAAGGCTTCTTTATGCGTTACTTTATTAAGATCGGTGTATAAACGGTCGGCAAAAAACGGCGCTATAGGCGACATCAGCTTCGCGATGGTTACCAAACAGGTATATAACGTTTGGTAAGCTGATAGCTTATCATCCGAATTATCCGATTTCCAGAAACGGCGGCGGCTAAGCCTTACGTACCAGTTGCTTAAATGCGCATCAACAAAATCCTGTATGGCGCGGGCCGCTTTAGTAGGTTCAAAATCAGCATAAAAACCATCCACCTCTTTACTTAAAGTATTTAGCAGGGAAATGATCCACTGGTCAATCTCCGGGCGATTTTTTAATTCAATCTCTGCTTCGCTGTATTTAAATTTATCGATGTTGGCATACATCACGAAGAAGGTATAGGTATTGTATAATGTCCCGAAAAACTTACGGCGAACCTCATCAATTCCTTCCTCATTAAATTTCAGGTTATCCCAGGGCGCAGCGTTGCTGATCATATACCAGCGGGGCGCATCGGCACCAAATTGTTCAATGGTAGCAAAAGGATCAACACCGTTACCGAGGCGTTTAGACATTTTGTTGCCATTTTTATCAAGCACCAAACCGTTTGATATTACGTTTTTAAACGCAACACCTTTATTGCCAACTTTGGCATTTACTGCTTTTACCTTTTCACTTACTTCACTTAACATCACAGCAAGCGCATGCAGGGTAAAAAACCAGCCGCGGGTTTGGTCAACGCCCTCGGCTATAAAGTCGGCAGGGTAAGCGTTGGCGAATTTGTCTTCATTTTCAAACGGGAAATGCCACTGCGCATAAGGCATGGCACCGCTGTCAAACCAAACATCTATCAGGTCGGGTTCGCGGTACATTGGTTTTCCTGTTGAGGAAGCCAATACCACATCGTCAACGTAAGGGCGGTGTAAATCAAATTCTGAACTATTGAGTAATTCAATAATCGATTTGTTTTTTTCTGTTTCTTCGGATGATAACGCTTCGCTGTTTACTGCTAATATCAATGCTTCTTTCAACTCGTGCATGGAGCCGATACATCTTTCTTCCGGACCGTTTTCTTCGCGCCATATTGGCAACGGGGTTCCCCAGAACCGGGAGCGCGACAAGTTCCAGTCCACTAAATTTTCCAGCCAGTTACCAAAGCGCCCGGTACCGGTCGATTCTGGTTTCCAGTTAATGGTTTTATTCAGCTCTACCAGCTTATCCTTTACGGCAGTTGTGCGGATAAACCAGCTGTCCAGCGGGTAATACAATATCGGCTCGTCTGATCTCCAGGAATGCGGGTAGCTGTGCTCGTATTTTTTTACGTCGAAGGCTTTGTTTTCGGTCTTTAATTTGATCGAAATTAATACGTCGGTTGGTTTAAAACCGGGCACTTCGCGTTCTTCTTTTGAATAATATTCTTCCTTTACATATAAACCGGCAAAGTCTGTTACTTCATCAACAAAACGGCCCTGTTTATTAACCAGCGGAACATCTTTACCAAATTCGTCCTTAACCATAACGGATGGCACACCGTTTTCCTTACAGGCCCTGAAGTCGTCCGCCCCAAAAATGGAAGCGGTATGCACAATGCCGGTACCATCATCGGTAGTCACAAAATCAGCCGAAATTACGCGGAATGCATTTTTTTCGAGATCCTCATTGGTTACATAGGGCATCAGCTGATGGTAATGTAAATCCAGTAGTTTACTTCCCGGAAATGTTGGCCTTTTATAATCGCTTAAAACATTACCGGTAAAGTCGATAGCAACTAATTTATAAGGAATTAATTTGGAGGTGTTAAGATCAAAGTTCGCTAACTCTTCATCACTAAAAACTTCGACATATTTTTTGGGATCCAATACCTTGCCGGTTAAAGCGCTGGCAAAAATTACCGATACTTTTTCGCCTGTATATTGGTTGTAAGTGGTTATACATTTGTAATCAATAGCGGTGCCAACAGCCAGTGCGCAATTAGAAGGCAATGTCCACGGGGTGGTGGTCCATGCCAGGATATACAGGTCGGTATCTACTGCATTATAAAATATCGCGGAATCCTCATCCCGCTTTAATTTAAATTGCGCGGTGATACTGGTATCCCTTACCGTTTTATAAGTTCCGGGCTGGTTAAGCTCGTGTGAACTGAGGCCCGTACCCGATTTTGGCGAATAAGGCTGTACTGTATAACCCTTGTATAAAAGGTCTTTGTTGTATAGCTCTTTTAATATCCACCAAAGGGTTTCAATATATTCGTTTTTGTAGGTGATATATGGGTCTTCAAGGTCAACCCAATAGCCCATTTTTTCAGTAATATCGTTCCATACATCGGTATAGCGCATTACCTCCTTGCGGCAGGCCTCATTATAATCTTTAACAGAAATTTTTTTGCCGATATCATCCTTGGTGATACCCAGGGCTTTTTCAACTGCCAGCTCAATGGGCAGGCCATGGGTGTCCCAGCCGCCTTTGCGTTTTACCTGGTAACCTTTTAATGTTTTATAGCGACAAAAAATGTCTTTGATGGCACGCGCCATTACATGGTGAATGCCAGGCATACCATTGGCACTCGGCGGACCCTCGTAAAACGTGTAAGGGTTATCCGCCGGGCGACTGCTGATGCTTTTCTCAAAGATGTTATGCTTCTTCCAGAAATCAAGTACATCCTTGCCGGTCTGCGATAAGTTTAACTGCTTATATTCCTTGTACATCAATCTATTTCACCGTAAATTTTAGAGGTTGCAAAAATACGGAATTTAAGCCAAAAAATATCATTGTATTGTGAAATTGAGGAGATTTTTACGAGGCAATAATTGCATTATTAATATTGTAAGCTGGCCGGGCACCGGTAGGTATTTAAAACAGTTTCCGCTCTATTGAGTTATTAAAGTTCAGCTATTACAATGGAAACAAATAATTTATTCAATAAATCAATTGTTATAACCGGTGCCTCAAGCGGAGCAGGCAGGGCTGCAGCCTTGGAATTTGCGGGTTATGGTACAAAGCTGATACTTGCTGCACGTAATGAGCAGGTATTGCAGGAAGTTGCCGATGAGTGTACACAATTGGGTGCCGGGGTGATTACGGTAGTTACCGATGTAACTGACCCCAAGGCAATGATCAACCTGGCCAATGCCGCAAACGATTGGGCTCAGAAAATTGACGTATGGATAAATAATGCAGGTGTACTTGCCGCCGGCGATTTTGAAGTTACTCCCATGGAAGTGCACACACAGGTAATCAAAACTAATCTGCTTGGTTACATGAACGGTGCACATGCTGTACTGCCTTTCTTTAAAAAACAAGGCTATGGCACACTGATCAATAATATATCCATTGGCGGTTTTCTCCCGGTTCCTTATGGCGCGGGTTATACCGCCAGTAAATTCGGACTAAGAGGTTTTTCTGAAGCGCTGAAAGGAGAGCTTTCAGTATGGCCGGACATTCACGTTTGCGACCTGTTTCCGGCATTTCTTGATACCCCCGGAATACAGCATGCGGGCAACTTCACCGGCAAAGTGCTGAGGCCGGCGCCGCCGGTTTACGATCCGCAGCGACTGGCTAAGGCGATGGTTACAGCAACAAAATATCCTGAAGGCTCCACAAGTATAGGCAGCGCTTCCATTGTGCTCCGCCTGGGACATGCGCTATTCCCAAAGCTTACTACCAATATAACCGCCGCTTTCATGCGCTATTATTTAAAAAATGCTGATCCGATTGCGCTAACCAGCGGTAATCTTTTTAATACCGTTGATTATGGGATGAGCGCAAATGGCGGCTGGGGTATACCCGGCGAACCTAAAGTGCATCGCAAATATATTGCAGCCGGTCTTTTGGCAGGTTTTGCAGCTGGATATCTGTTGATCAGCCGTAATAAAAATTCGTAGATTTACCATTGTAAACATGTTGGAGTATACCACCTTGTTATAAATTGCGTAGCATCTGTAGTTTTGTATTCCTTTAATACATCGTTATTTTGACTTATATTTGAGGATTGCCTTTACGATCTATGGTATACTGACTCACTCTTAGATTTTGTTTGGAGTAATTTTTTTGCTTTTTAAACAAATCACATCAAACCTATATTGTTATCTTTCCACTATAAATTCAAACTTTTACCCTGATTATGTTGAACCTGGCATTTAAAGGACAAATATTTGTACGGGTAGCTGGTCGCACTTTTTCAAATTTTAACTATAACGATCTGCATCATCAAATTAAGGATAAAGCTTTCCAGGCGGCTATCTTTTTCGCCAGCGGTAGCCTTTTTGCGGACCTTAAAAAAAATGAGTTCAGTTACGATGGGTTGTCTGAAAAGTCAAAATTCAGTTTAAAGAAATATTATAACAGATATTGTTTCAGGGCTACTCCGTTTGGGTTATTTTCATCATCAGGAATGGTAAACTGGGGTAACAATGGCCCTTTTCCTTCGGTTGCCGGCGATCAGGAACTGACCATTTTACCTGACTTTGAGTTGACTGCCGATTTCGGCCGGCGTCTTTCAAAAATTACAACTACAAAAACCAGGTATTTTGCAAATCATTCTATCTATAAAGCTGGAGACACCTACCGTTATATTGCCCGGGATGCAAACAAACAATCAGACTTTAAAATCTATTCTTTTAACGCGAATGCCTTTATAAATAAACTATTTAAATTTTGCTTGCGCGGAAAATCTGTTAACGAACTTATTGAATTCTGCGCAACCCAGGGAGAAGGTGTTGAGGAGTCAGCAATGTTTATTGATAATTTGATCGAATCCGGGATTTTATTTAGCGGGGCAGACCCCCATTATATGGGTGAGCATTATTTTAACAAAATAAATCAGCTGAAGGATTGTGAAGATCATTCGGATAAAATGATTGCCAATTGGAATGAAACAAAGAAGTTTTTTTTAAAGAAATATACCGTAGCTGATCTGCCGCTTAATACGGTCAGTAACCTGGACGAACCTTTTGATTTTAATTTTGCAAAGGGCAGTTTTTATGTTAATTCGGGTGTGAAATTTCATGGTGAAATAAGCGGCAAATTTCAGCAGGAAATAATGGAGGGGATTGAAGCGCTTGATAAACTGACGCCCAATAAACCTCATCCTGCATTACAAAAATTTAAAGAAAATTTCCGCAACCGTTTTGAAAGCCAGGAGGTCCCTTTGTTAAGGGCGCTTGATCCCGAATTGGGGGTGAATTACATGAATCTTGAACGCCAGGATGCCGAAAAAATAATTTTGGATGATTTAACTTTCAAGTCATCGACCAAAAATGATAGCATTGAGTGGTCACCGGTACATCGTTTATTATTAAATAAGATACATAGCACCGGGCGCCACAAACAAGTGGTATTAACGGGTGATGATTTTAAAGGGCTTGAACAGGAAACTGCGTCTGTCTTTCCGCCAAGTTTTTCGGTGATGTTTTCGGTCGCGAATAATTTAATTGATCTGAAACAGATCGGGGGCTGTTCTGCCGCGGCGGTACCGGCGCGGTTTACGCTTTTCAGCGATGAGATAAAAAATCATGTATCAGAAATTGTTCACATTGAACAGGATGTAAACGATCAGGTTCTATTTGCTGAGGTGTCATGCGCAATACCGGGTCATGTGGCCAATATAAATACTAAAAATATCACGTATAACTATGAAATCCCGTTGCTTGTTACTTCTGAGTTGCCACCTGACAACCAGATTTTTTCTAACGACCTAACTATTTCTATTGTAGCTGATCAAATTGTTCTGAGGTCAAAAAGATTGAATAAAATTATTATTCCAAGATTGAGCTCAGCTTATAATTACACTAACCATCACCTCACGCTATTCAGATTTCTGTGTGATCTGCAATATCAATCCATTAAAACAGATTTTAATTTGCGGTTAGACAACCTGTTTCCCGGGTTGGATTTTTACCCCACGGTGATTTATAAATCCTGTATTTTGCACAAAGCGACCTGGGTCGTAAAGGACGATGTACTTAAGGCACTGGATAACGAAAATGCTGCCGATGAATGCCGAAATTTACTTTCAAGGCTTTCTATCCCGCAATATTTTACAATTACTGATGGTGATAATTCATTAATGTTTGACAGTAGCCAGGATGAATCAATAAATCTTTTTATAAAATGTATTAAAGGAAGGCAGGAGGTAACTCTTAAAGAAGCTTTAATAGATAAAGACTCACCCACGCGGGACAGCAATAATAATCCTTTGGTGACCGAAATGCTGGCGGCTGTGATTAATAAAAATGCTGTTTATAATAATTTGCAGTTACCAATAAATTTAAAATCGTGGAATATTAAAAGGGCATATATTCCGGGGGACGAATGGCTATATTTCAAATGTTACTGCACGCCGAATGTTGCAGATGAAATTATTGGAAACGAACTCTATAAATTAATTCAAATCCTTAATAAAAAGCAAATTCTTAAACAATGGCATTTTGTTCGTTATAAAGATCCTGAACCGCATTTACGTTTACGCTTTAAAACAGGTAAAACAAATTTACCTGCCGTTATTGAACTTTTTAACCGGTTGCTAAAAAAGAAGCACCACACAGGTTCTATATCTGCGATCCAGGCAGACACCTATAATAGGGAAATAGAAAGATATGGTGTGGATACGATGGATATTGTCGAAAAAATATTCGATGCAAGCAGTAACTATGCATTGCAATTTTTTTGTCTGAACAATAAGGATCAGATCGATTTCTCAGCTTTCGAAGCTATGATTGTTTCAATGGATGCAATTATCAGCCAATATGATGATTGCCTGCCAGCAAAAGAGCAATTTGCAGAAACTGTTGCTTTTCAATTAGGGGTTGAGTTTGGTTTTAATAAGGCGTTAAAACGTCAGCTGGATAATAAGTACCGGGCTACCCACCAAGTGATTAGCGCATGTATGATGCCTGAAAGGAAAGAATATATTTTAAGCGTTTTAGGCTATAAAAATTTGCGGAATCATCTAAATGATTTAAACCATTTTTTCATGTCACCGCAGGCGGAAATAAGAAAAAAATTATTTGCCGATATCATTCACATGCATGTTAACAGGTTGAGTAGCGAGGAATCAAGAAAGCAGGAATTTGTTATTTATTATTTGCTGAAGAAATATTATTTGTCGTGCAAAATGAATAAAAATACTTAGTGGTTTCTTTTTGATATTACTGAATATTTATTAATAAACGATGTTAAAGAATCTTTGTAGCTGCCGCCCAGTGGAAGATTTAAATGCTCTGAGATGATGACGGTGTTACCTTCTATCGATTGGATTTTATTGAGATTTATTATGTACGATTTATGAATTCTGATGAATTTATCGGGCGGTAAAGCACTCTCCATTTCATTCATTGTTAAATAAGTAATATGTTTTCCACCAATTACATAAATAATAACATAGTTTTTTAATCCCTGGATATAAATGATGTCACTAAATGCCAGCTTGATAGATTTTCCCTTTACACCCGGATTTATAAATATATATTCAGGGGCAGGCGGCTGAGGAGTACTTTCTATCTGAAGGTTTGGGAGAACTTTATTCACTGCTTTAACAAACCTTGTAAATGAAACAGGTTTTAATAAAAAATCGTACACATTAGTTTCAAAAGCCTGCAACGCGTATCCGGAATATGCTGTAATATAAATGATTGCTATATCAGAAGGAAGCAGTCCGGCAAGCTCAATTCCTGAAAGCTCCGGCATATCTATATCCAGGAAAACCAGGTTTGGTTTTTCGCCGGCTTTTATTGCCTGAATTGCTTTTAAGGGGTTGGTATAACTCCCCAGCAAATTTACAGACCCTGCTTTTTTAATGTATTCGGTTAAGGTATCTATCGAGTATTGTTCGTCGTCAATAATTATACAATTAATCATATATGTTCGAAATTTTTAAATTTAAACTATACTTGTCTTCTGAACTATTGACAAGTAATTGATACCTGTTTTTATAATGCTGTTGTAATCGTTTTTCAATATTTGCCATTCCTATCCCCGAGCTGTGGACGGCTCCCTTTAAATTCTTTTTATTATTTACCGTTAAAATTAAGTCTTTATCTTCAATTTTCAACTCCATAACAGCCGGAAACTGTGGATTCATCAGGTCGCCGTACTTGAATATATTTTCTATAATCGTAATAAATAACAATGGGATTATCTTAACTGCAAGTATGTCTTCGTCGCAATTAAATTTTAGGTTAAGTTTATTACCAAAACGGATTTGATTGATTAATATATAATTATTGATATGCTCCACCTCATACCTTAATTCAACCTTGCCATCCTTCTGTGAAGTATCCAAAGCATACCGCATAATATCGGAAAGCAATACCAGGGTATCGGCAGCTGTTTCCGAATGTTTTAACATCAAATTATGCATAAACCCTAAAATATTGAATAAAAAATGCGGGTTTATTTGCGCTTTTAAAAACGAGTTCTCAGATTCTATCAAATTCCTTTCCAGTTCTTCCTTTTCCAGTAAACTTTTTAGGCGCTGTGTTTCCAGTTCCGCTATTTGATCCTGCGTTTTTAATTTATTCATAAAGAACCAATAAACGGCGCTAAGTCCGATAAAATAAACAGCGCGCCATATAGTTTCAGCAAGGAATAATATGTTCGAAGGGATGGATTTATAGCTATATATCTTAAAAAAGAGAAATATTTGATAAAGTATAATTTTGAGAGCTGTGTAACCGATAATCTCTAATACAATAAAAAGGATTAAAAAGTATGCCGCTTTGGTTTTTCGGTTTAGGCTCTTTTCAAAGGCTATATAAGCATTGAAATAAAATAAACCAACATTTAACACATAATGTCCAACGTAATCGAAAACATTAGATAACCTTCCCGTAAGCGTGTAATTAACTAATACCTCGTAGAAAAAAAATATGAGCCAACAAAGAAGATGAACTTCAAACGTTTTTATTCTTTTCTTTGTTATGTCCATTTATGTTATTTGTAACTAAGATAGTGGATTTGTAGCGGGTATACCGCATTTGGTGTAATATACTTTGCAGTTAAAATTAAGCTTCATAATTTGATGAAAAAATCAAATTATGAAAAAGAATATTTTTAACAGCCTGAATTTAAAACCCGTTTTTAAATTCAAGAATTCAAATAATAATTACAAAGAAACTGATCCCACCACAGGAACAATTCTTACAAGTTCTCACATCATTTGGAGTGGTAATAAATCCACCGCCATTTATTGAGCAAACTTAACGGGCTTTAAATAATCACTTAACAATCGAATAGCTTTCAATTTTTAAGTGGTTGTATTAAAAACGCGCGCAATCTAGTTAATTATGATAAATATTATTTTAATATTTATGAGTTCTGTTATTGCCGCTACAGCCCATATCTATGACAACTGTAAAAGGTTATTCATTAAAGCCGCACCATTATAAATAAGGCATGAATAAAAGAAAGACAGCTAACCAATTAATGATTCCGGCAAAAGACATTATTTTCAAAAATGAAGATAAAACCAAGGCCACCGGAGCGTTAATTATTGCAAATATGCAACTTGCCATCGAAAGTAAAGAGAAAGAAAAGCGGGCAGTTGAGTTAGTTATTGCAAATAAAGAAAAGAGGAAACGTGCGGCTGAACTGGTTATTGCCAACGAGGAGCTTCTTTATCAAAACATTGAAAAGGAAAACCGCGCAGCAGAGTTAATCATCGCCAATAAAGAGCTTATTTATCAAAATACTGAAAAAGAGAACCGCGCAGCGGAGCTAATTATAGCCAACAAGGAGCTTGCATTTCAAAATACTGAAAAGGAAAACCGGGCAGCCGAGTTAGTTATAGCAAATGCGGAACTACTATATCAAAATACTGAAAAGGAGAGCCGGGCGGCAGAGTTAGTTATAGCCAACGAGGAACTTGTATATCAAAATACCGAAAAAGAAGACCGTGCAGCAGAATTAATTATAGCAAACAAAGAGCTTGCATTTCAAAATACTGAAAAGGAAAATCGTGCTGCGGAGTTGACCTTTGCATACAACCAAATTATCAAAGCCGAAGAATACTCCAAAAAATATATTGAAGGATTGGAAGAAATGATGTTTATGACGCATCATAAGGTACGACAGCCCATAGCCAATATTTTAGGTATGGCAAGTTTGCTGGACCAATTTAAAGATGCTCCCGCAGAGCTTAAGAAACTAATGGAGTACATGAAGCAATCCGCATTGTCGTTGGATGCTTTCACAAAAGAGCTGACAACTTTTATAGAAGAACTGGGACGAAAGGAAAAAGATAAATAATTACAAACCCGCATCGGAGCGGGTTTTTTTTCTTCCTGATTATAGCCAAAGCGCCCCTAACGCCAATAAAAGGGGTAATGGCATAATCACCAAACCAAGTTTCAGAAAGGTCCATGCATTAACATATAGTTTTTCACGACGCAAAGCGACCAGCCAGAGTATGGTGGCCAGTGATCCTGTTATGGAAAGGTTTGGCCCCAGATCAACCCCAATCAGGATTGCGCTTTTAACTATCTCTGGAATATGACCAATTTGTACCGCGTGGCCGGCAATGAGGCCAGCCGGCAGATTGTTCACCAGGTTGCTGCCGAATGCAATAATTACTCCGCTAATCCATGTTGTATAAGCTGATGAATGATCAGCCCCATAATGCAGCCACATACCAATCGTTTGTGTTAACCCCGTCTTATCGAGCGCCTCAACAATTATGAATAACCCGGCAACCAGCGGGAGAACCGACCATGATACGCCTTTTATAACGGTTATGGGACTTTTTTTTGACGATATTAGCACGATTGCTGACGTAAGTAACCCCGTAATTGCGGTAGGCAGGCCAAGCTGAATATCTAATGCCGATGAAGCAAGCAATATAACCACTGTTGCACAAATGCCTGTGAGCGCGGCCTTTCCCCCTTGTGACAGCGTTGGTAACGGAATGGTAGTTTCAATTTTTTGCTTTAGTGCGCTGCGTTGTGTAAGAAAGAGCATTAAATAAGTAACAGCAATTGCAAAAAATGAAGGTATAATATAGCGGGATAACCACTGCAGCAGGGTAGGCATATGACTGGCATAAATAACCAGGTTGGCCGGATTGGAAATTGGCAAAACAAAAGAAGCCGCGTTTGCTATAAATGCGCAAATTAACAGGTAAGGAAGCGGGTTTTTAACTTTGGCTGCCCTGGCAGCAGCAGCAACAGCGGGTGTTAATACAACGGCTGTTGCATCATTAGACAAAAATATAGTAACAAGGGTTCCTACCAGGTAGATTAAGAGAAAAAGCCGGGTGGGCGATCCTTTGGCAAATGCAGTAGCATATGCCGCCAGCCAGTCGAAAAGTTTCTCTTCACGCGCCGTTTCGGCCAGCAGCATCATCCCGGTAAGAAAAAGATATACATCAATCCCCTTTGACATCCCCGTCAAAGCTTCGGCAGGTAAAATCAATCTGAATGCAATTAATAATGCCGCCCCTGCAACAGCCCAAACTGCCTCGGGTAAATTAAAAGGACGGATAATAACGCCTGATATTGCTAAAATTGAAATGATCCAGATGGCAGTGTGTGACATATCATGTTATTTGTACCGCCTGCCCGGATGAGTTGAGACAGTGTTATACGAACAGCTATCTCCATGTCATTGTGATGAACGAAGCAACCCTTAAACTAGGCAAATCAAATAGATAATTTATCTGTTAACGTGTTTAAAAGGTAATTATGTTTTGTTGAATATGAAATTTCTTTCCTGAAACAAGTTCGCATGCGCTGTTCTTTCAATGATCTGGTGTCGATGTTTATTTTTTTACAGGCGCCTTCGAGGTATCTTTCTTTGCGGTATCCTTAACTATTTTAGTACCACCCGAACCGCTGTTATCGCCACCGGTTGCTTTGCTGGTGTCTATCTTTGAGTTATCTTTTGCACCGTACGTATTATGTGCTGTGTCGTTAACGTTTTGTGGTGTACGGTCGCCGGAGCAGGAAGCTAAAATGCCAAGGCTGCATACTATCGCTGTGATTATGATCTTATTTTTCATGTCGTAGTTAAATGTTAAGGGGTAACAGGTAAGGTTACTATTTGGTTTTATAAAGCTTAACTACCCGATTGTTTGAAGCAGGCTGTTATTTTCCTTTAGCCTTTTTTGATGTGTCATTTTTAATCAGCTTGCTATGCCGTATAACTGATTTATTGGTATCAATGCCCAGCGTATCTTTCGTTACATCCGCTTTGTCTACCGTGTCTGTTTGTTGTTTCGGCGCATTATTGCCTGCACAGGCGCTTAAAAGACTTATGCCAAATGCCATCAATATAAGGACGGTGTTCCTTTTCATATCTGTTATCCTAAATTGATAGAACAACGCATTATTACCAAGGTTTTATAAAGATGATATTTGGTTTTACTCTGTTACAGGGAATGCCGAAATCCTTAATCTTGCACCGCCCATTGGCACCAGCGTTAAGCCGGTCACAGGTTCGGCGGTTTTTACCGGACTTACCGGCAACAATCCGCATAACCCGAATTGATCTATTGTCCAGCCGGGTATTTGTTTCCCTTTTGCCATCAGTTTTATGGGTGCAGCGGTGTTGGTAAACGGGTTATTATCCTTCGGCCATGGCTGTTTTTTAACGGTAAAAGAAAGCGCTGTGTCTTTTTCATTCAATATCAATCCGTAGTTCCATGCCGAGGCGGGATATATTTCATAGGTTGGCCATTTTTCAGGATCAGCACTTTCCTGCCATTTCGCATCGCTTACGGCAGTTTCCCTGCTGTTTGTATTTTTAACATATTTCTCATCTATTTTCAGCGAATAAGTTAAAGGGCCGTAGTTTACACTCACGCTGTTTTTATTCCGGGCCCATTTCCTCACATCAATGTGCATGGGCAATGTTAAAGTTATCCTGTCACCGTTTTTCCAGGTCTCGTTTAGTTTGATGTACCCGCCTGGTACCGCATCAAGCTTTAATTCACCGCCATTAATTTTTATGGAGGCATTGTCACACCATTTCGGTATCCGCAGGTAAATCGGAAACTTATTGGGAACAGACGTCGTCACTTTAAACTCAACGGTTTCACTAAACGGATAATGTGTGCTGGTAATAATTTTTACGGGATGGCCATTACCTGCTTTTGCGGTAACCTCACCATCCGAATATAATTGCGCAGCAAGGCCGTTATCCGGCGTGGCCATCCAGCTGTTTTCAGCATAGTACACCCAGCCTGCCGTGTGGTTATGCTGACAGCAACGGCTGCTGAAAGGGTTCATATTTAAAAAAGGGCCATCATTATTAATTCCGGGTGCATGGGTTTTACTGTCGCTCACTACCATATTGGGGGCGGTTAAATACCGTAGTGCTTTATAGTCGGGCATAAAAGCAGCGGGAAAGGTGTTAAAAGCTACATCTTCGCAGTTATCGGCCCAAAAAGTATCGCCGGTATACTGTAGTAAAAATTCGTCGCTGGTCATTTGTTCAACCATTCCGCAGGTTTCTACTGCCTGCCGCGGATCGTCATAGCCTTTCCGGGCATTTTCATCCGCCCCAAACATTCCGCCCGGAACCTGCCCGTAAATATCCCTGATCAGCTTAAAATCGTTATAGGTGGCCTGCAGGTCGGTAGGGTTTTTACTTTGCATATAGTAGGTCGCCGGTTCCCTGAATGATTGCGCCACGTTTACGTTATGCCAGTTGGGCAAATTATCCTTTTGGCGCCAGTTGGCCGTATTCTTATCTATTTTGGTAGCAAGGTCCAGCAGCCATTTGTCGCCGGTATGGTTATATAGCCAGTAAACGCTGAGCAGATTATCGCCTCCGCGGCTGTTTTCCCAATAATCTTTTAAGAACAATAAATCAGGAACGTTCAGCTCAAACTTAAAATACTTTGTCATCAGCGTCCGCACACGCGGATCATTTGAATACTCATAGTATGATTGCAGGCACCAAAGCATTGGCATATTGCCCCACAAATCCCTTCTGCCCGGTTTAGTTTCATTGGCCGGACCAAAATCACCGGTAGCCCGCTGGTTATTAATTACTGCATCTATCCAAAATTTGGTTTGCTGCAGCATTTGAGGGTCATTAAGCATATAAGCAATATCGCCGTATCCCTTTAACCAATAGGGTAATTCTTCCCAGCCGTAGGTACCTTTTCCATCCTTACTAAGCCAGGCGTTATTATGTTTAGTAAGCCAGGTGCTGATCTCGCCTAAGTGACCGGTTAGCCCGTCCCTTTGTAATTCCAATTGCTTTTTCAACCATCCGCCGGGCTTGATAGCGGTAACCGGTAATTTTATAAAATATTGTTGCTTAAGCGGTGACCGGTTTGATACATAATAGCTATTGTGCTTACTATTATCAATTTGCTTTACCACGGTAATACGCTGCGCAAAAACACCGGTGCTTATTACAATACTAGATACAAAAAGAAAGATTTTGCGCATATTTAATAAAAACATTTGGGATGTATTATAATTTGGGTTGATGATTAAAATCAAATTAACCAATTTGAAATGGAATTAGCAATAAGTGAAAAGCCTTGTCTGCACGATATTATGCTTCAATCTTTTTTGTTATTATTGTATTCTTTATAAACCACACATTACATGAAACCCATCACCTTTACCGCATTGGCAATTATTTGTTTGTTTTCCGCTTGTGAATATAACCCAAAGCCAACCAATCCGATCAACGGCACCTGGCAGCTGATATCAGGCACCACTATCACCCGGGGTGTTAGCGCAGTTACCGATTACACGAAAAGCCAGCGGATGATAAAAATAATTAACGATTCGCATTTTGCTTTTTTGCAGCACCGTATAAACACTCCAAAGGATTCATCCAATAAGTTTGATGCGGGCGGTGGTTCGTACACTTTAAAAGGGAATAAATATACCGAGCACCTGGATTATTATAATGATAAAAATTGGGAAGGCAAATCATTTGATTTTACTGTTAGGGTTAAAGGAGATACGTTGATTCAAACCGGTTTGGAAAAAGTCGAAAAAGAAAATATCGACAGGAAGATTATTGAAAAGTATATAAGAGTAAAATAAGCGTTAGTCCAAACTTTTATCCTTATGAAATTTCTTGACATAGATTAAGCAATTCGGCTTTACTTGCTGCTTACCTTTGTATAGAAAGGATATTAAAAATGGAAAAACAAATTGAAAAAATATTTCATCGCCCGGCCCGGCCGGGAATGGTAGGAGATGGGTTCAGGGTTTTTAATTATTTCCCAAATGAACAGATCACCCAGCAAAGAATAAGCCCCTTTTTACTGATGGATTTTAATGCCGAATTTGATTTCGGCCCGTCAGATCACTTACGCGGCGTAGATGTGCATCCCCATAAGGGATTTGAAACAGTTACCATTGCGTACAAAGGGGCCGTAGCACATCATGACAGTACCGGGAACAGCGGTGTAATTAACCCCGGCGATGTACAGTGGATGACAGCAGGTTCGGGGATATTACATAAAGAATATCATGAAAGAGAATTTTCTAAAAAAGGCGGCCCTTTTGAAATGATACAGCTATGGGTAAACCTGCCTGCTAAAGATAAAAAGGCTGATCCTAAATACCAGGCCATAACTGCTGACCAAATGGGGAAAGTGACGCTTCCTGATAACGGCGGTGTCGTAAATGTGATTGCCGGGTCGTTCAATAATAACAAAGGCCCTGCTACTACTTTCACGCCCGTAAATATGTTCGATATTCATTTAAACAAAGACGGCAACTTGTCTACTCAGATCACCGCAGACTTTAACACTATTTTATTGGTTGTAAACGGTGAAGCAGTAGTAAACGGCGCAAAAGCTGGTGAGCATGATTTTATCCTGTTTAAAAATGAAGGAGAAGAGATCAATATAAGCGCGAATAAAGACAGCGTGATCTTATTATTAAGCGGTGAACCTATAAATGAACCGATAGCACAATACGGCCCGTTCGTAATGAACACACACCGTGAATTGCAGGAAGCATTTGCAGAATTTCAATCAGGGAAGTTCGGCGTTCTGGAATAATTTGTTAATATAAAAAACAGTAAAGGTCCGCGAGATAATTGCGGACCTTTTTCTTTATAGAGCATTTTGTAAGCGGGGCGGCAATCGCTTTTAATGATTAATCTGGATCCTTAGTGCCTCGGCAGAGGCTACCTGTTTGTAGAAAACATCATGCATGTTGTTTTTGCCCCGTCAGGTGGCTACCCCTTTGCAACATAAAACAGGCATTTCAATAAATTAAAGGCAGTTTAATTTTAAAAGCAATTTCCCTGGTCAGTTGGGGGATTATGTGTTCCTTATTAATATAATTTATCTATCTTCAATTTTTTAAACCTTATAATTAATGGACAACCTTATTTTCTGGATAGCCTTAGCGGCTTATGCACTACATATACTGGAAGAATTTGCTTATGACTGGAAAACCTGGGCGCAAAAAGTTTTGAAGCTTGATGTTGACTGGAACACATTTTATGTTACCAATGTGGTTGTTTTATTTGTAGGAGTTGCCTGCGCATCCGTTGGATGGTCGCATCCTACCTTTAGCCTGATATTTCCCGCGGTTATGTTGATAAATGCTTTGTTCTTCCATATCCTGGCGTACATCCGCTCACAAAGAAAATTTTCGCCGGGTATGATCACAGCTATCATTCTTTTTTTACCAATAGGATTGAAAAGTTTTACCCTTGCTATATCCATGGGTGTACAAGCCAAATCGATTCTTATTGCTGTAGCTGCGGGCGCCCTGGTAATGGCATTCCCGATATTTCTGATCAAGACAAAGAATATCGGCTTTTTTAAACCCTAATTGGGCGATTAGGTGAGATTAAGTTGGTTAGGTGAGTGGGTTTTTGCTTCAATTCAACTTAAACCCATAACTTTAAGTTATCCGGCATTGCCTTTTATGATAAAAATCTCGATGTTAATTGATGGACTTTTGCGGTATAAAATACCGCAATGGAAACACAACATCAATTAAACAACAATAGTGGGTTATTGATCAGCACAAGTGATAGCACCCGCAAAATAATATTCATTATTTGTATCGCGTTTTGTATTACCCCATTCGCCAGTCCGGTTATGGCATTGGTATTGGGCCTTATTATCGCACAATTTACCGGTCATCCTTACTTGCATTTAAATCATAAGGCCACGCACTTATTATTGCAGATATCAGTAGTAGGATTAGGTTTTGGGATGAACGTACATAGCGCCTTTCAGGCAGGAAAAGAAGGCGTTTTATTTACCATTGCATCCATCAGCGGCACTTTATTGTTGGGTTTACTGGTCGGAAAATGGTTAACTATCGAAAAGAAAACATCTTTCCTTATTTCAGCGGGCACAGCCATTTGCGGAGGGAGCGCCATAGCTGCAATTTCGCCTGTAATAAAAGCCGAAGAGAAGCAGATATCTGTCGCTTTAGGTTGCGTGTTCGTACTTAATTCCGTCGCTTTAATTATCTTCCCGGTAATAGGTCATCACTTAAATTTATCGCAAACTCAATTTGGCTTATGGTGCGCCATTGCCATACATGATACGAGCTCGGTTGTAGGCGCAGCAAGTAAATATGGCGCTCACGCTTTGGAAGTGGCTACTACAGTGAAACTTGCAAGGGCATTATGGATCATTCCTGTAACTTTTATATCTTCGTTTGTTTTTAAAAACAACTCAAAAAAAGTGAGTGTGCCATATTTTATCGGGTTGTTTATCCTGGCTATAGCAGCAAATACATACCTCCCGGTGGTATCAGTAATAGGTCCCTATTTAGTGATGATTGCAAAAGCAGGGTTGACACTTACGCTGTTCCTCATCGGTGCAGGCCTTTCACGTAACGTGCTGGTATCGGTAGGGTTTAAACCACTGCTTCAGGGAGTGGTTTTATGGATAGCCATATCCACCGCGGCACTCTATGCGGTAATGCATTTTGCCGCATAGAGCGCAAATTTCGGTAATTAATACCTGTTCACCTTAAAATCAGACAGGCTGCCACTTATATGAATGTGCATTTTATGCGCTGCCGCATTAAACCCGGGAGTTTCATAATTATTATCACTTGTTTTGTTAAAGCCTGTAAAGTGGCTGTCAGATAAACCCGAATCAGTTTGGATACTGCATGCGGCACCTTGCGGAATACTGATATTCACACTGGACACACCGGTTGAGATCTCAACATCAGTAATAGCTAACGGAGCGCCAAGCTTTACATCAAAGGATGCAGCACCGCCATTAATTTTAAGCTTGCTCACCTTGAATTTGGAAAGATCAAAATTAAGTGCTGTTGCTCCTGCCTCAACGTTTACTTCCCATTCGGGATTGGGATTTAAGCGGATCCGCGCCTCATTATTATGTGATCCGAATTGAAAGCCATTGTGATCTTTCATATGAAAGTCCAGCACATAAACCGAATCGGCATCTTTGCTGTGCGTAAACTCATATCTGCCACTGTTATTCTTA
>JAQNCM010000232.1 GCA_029237615.1 Mucilaginibacter sp. | reverse complement strand
CACCCATCTTGCGCAGGCGTTCAAAACGTTCGGCAATACCGGGTTTAATAATATCCTGCAGCTCAATAACGCCCAGTATTTTTTCGTTTTGCGATACTACCAATGGGGTACCTCCATTTGATGAAATGATTTTTACATTTTCTTCTACATCACCCGGGAAAGGATTACCGGCTTTTAATGCAATGTTACGGATAGAATCAAAAGCCCCTTTACGGATCCGTAAGCCATCGGGCGTATCCAAGCCGCTTGAGCGCGTTTCGGCTGTAAATTTGATAAATACTGAATCAGCAGGTGCTTTTACCGATACTTTGGTTTTACCTGTTTCAGCCAGTTCCACGATTGATTTACCTTCGGGGGTTTCATCAGCCAATGAGCTCAACACGCAAGCAGTTATAAAATCCTGTTCGTTTATTCCGTTGGTTGGATAAAACGCGGTTGCTTTACGGTTACCGATAGTGATCGTACCTGTTTTATCTAGAAGCAACGTGTCAAGGTCACCGGCAGTTTCAACAGCTTTACCTGATTTGGTGATAACGTTTGCACGTAATGCCCTGTCCATACCTGCAATACCGATGGCCGATAAAAGGCCGCCAATAGTGGTTGGGATCAAACAAACAAATAACGAGATAAATGCTGCTATGGTAATAGGCGTATTTGCATAATCGCCGAATGGTTTTAAGGTTACACAAACGATCACAAATATCAGCGTAAAACCCGCCAGCAAAATAGTAAGCGCAATTTCGTTGGGTGTTTTCTGACGTGACGCACCTTCAACCAGTGCGATCATCTTATCCAGGAAGCTTTCGCCGGGCTGCGTGGTAACCATTACTTTTATCCTGTCGGATAAAACCTTTGTACCGCCGGTAACAGATGATTTGTCACCTCCTGATTCGCGGATTACCGGGGCAGATTCGCCGGTAATGGCTGATTCATCGATAGTAGCTATACCTTCAATGATCTCGCCATCAGTTGGAATGTTGTCGCCGGTTTCACAGATAAACACATCCCCTTTTTTTAGCTGGGAAGACATCACTTTGGTTTCTTTACCATCAACCAGCAAGCGAGCAGGCGTTTCCTCGCGGGTTTTGCGCAAGCTTTCGGCCTGTGCCTTACCGCGTGCTTCGGCAATTGCCTCGGCAAAGTTGGCGAACAGCACAGTGAGTAATAAAACCAGGAATACTGTAAAGTTATAGCCAAAACTTCCCTGCCCTTTATTTGAAAAGGAGAAAACGGTTACTACCAGCATTACTACGGTTCCGATCTCCACAGTAAACATCACCGGGTTACGGAATAATATACGGGGATCAAGTTTAATGAACGATTGCTTAAAAGCCTCCTTCATTTGATCGCCCTGGAACAGTGTATTTTGATCAGATTTCATGATAATTTATATGGTTATTTGATGGAAAAGTGTTCGGCAATAGGTCCTAAAGCCAAAGCCGGGAAGAATGATAAGGCAGCGATAATAACAATGACCGCGAATACCATGATGCCAAAAGTAGCTGTGTCGGTTTTAAGTGTTCCTGCCGATTCCGGTATAAATTTTTTATTAGCCAGGATCCCTGCAATAGCAACAGGTCCGATGATCGGGAAAAATCGCCCTACAAAAATCACCAGTCCTGTGCTCACGTTCCAGAATATATTATTAGCGGTTAATCCTCCATAGCCAGACCCATTATTAGCTGCGCTTGATGTATACTGGTAAAGCATTTCGGAAAAACCATGGCTGCCCGGGTTATTTAACCAGGCTGATGGCTTTGTTGCCCAACCGGCATTGGCATAATGGATTAATACGTAAGAGGCAAGGGAAGTACCCACTAAAATGATGAATGGGTGGAGCAAAGCGATCAGCGATGCAATTTTCATTTCCCGCGCCTCAATTTTACGTCCCATGAATTCAGGAGTACGGCCAACCATAAGGCCGGAGATAAACACAGCTATTATGATAAATATGTAAAAGTTCATAAAGCCGACACCTACGCCGCCATAAAAGGCATTGACCATCATGTCAAACATTTGGGCTAACCCGGAGATTGGCATCATGCTATCATGCATCGCATTTACCGAGCCGTTAGATGTTACTGTGGTGGTGATTCCCCAGTAAGCTGAAGCCGCGGGCCCGAAACGTACTTCCTTCCCTTCCATTGAACCGCCGGGCTGACTGATACCCATGTGTGCAATAGCCGGATTCCCGTTAACTTCCGCGGTTACCGATGGGAAAACTGCAATGAGAAAACCCACCGTCATCACCCCGAAAATAACCCAGGCCAGCTTCTTTTTATTAAGGTAATAGCCAAGTGCAAATACCAATGAGATAGAAATGAGAATGATGCTGATGTTTTCAACAATATTGGTTACATAATTAGGGTTTTCGAAAGGGTGGGCTGAGTTAACGCCAAACCAGCCGCCGCCATTGGTACCGGTCATTTTTATGGCGATCATACCAGCTGCCGGTCCGCGCGAAACATGGATGGTGTCGCCCTGTAAGCCTATTATGGTGTCCTTACCTTTATAACTGGTTGGTGTGCCGTTGAAAGCTAAAACAATAGCAACAACAAAACTTAAAGGCAATAATAACCTTGTGATTGATTTCAGTAAAAAATCCCAGAAGTTACCAAGCTTGTCGGTTATCTTGTCCTTCATGGCTTTAAACACCACCATCATGGCGGCAATACCTGTTGCCGCACTTACAAAATGCAGAAACATAAACACAAACAGTTGTGTATAGTAGGTGGCGCCTGATTCGCCCGAATAATCCTGCAGGTTAGTGTTGGTTACAAAACTAAGGGCAGTATTAAAGGCAAGGTCGGGTGTCTGATTAGGGTTTTTATCAGGGTTTAAAGGTAAGTGTGCCTGGAAAAGAAGGCAGAAAAACGCATAAAATAACCATAATAAATTAACGGTTAACAAGGCTTTTAAATGTTGTTTCCAGTTCATTTCCCTGTTAGGATCAATACCGCTGAACTTAAAGATCAGCCGCTCGAGCGGGGCCATAAAGTCGAGCCAGGTTTTTTCTCCTTTAAATACCTTGGCGATGTATTTACCCAGCGGTATTGCGAGGGCTACGGTTGCCAGGTACATGAAAATAATACCAATATATTCAGTATTCATGATTTGATTGTTTGATTGTGATTAAAATTTTTCGGGTTTGAGGAGCACATAAACCATATAAAAAAATACGGCGATTGCTACTATGAATAATGCCAGCATGAAGATTAGATTTTTTCGAAGTAATTAACTGTTTTAAAAAATATCCGGAATATGACTATAAAGGATAGTACATAAGCGATGGTGAGTATTGCGTCCATTTTTGATTTGGTTTTAGCGTTTGTTATATTTTAAATATTAAGGGTGAAGCATTTTTATTTTCAGATAGACGATGTAAAGCATTGCAATTGCAAAAAGCCAGGCAAACACAATGGTGATGATCTCTTTGAGTGTATATTTCAACTGCTGCCTTTTCATAAACTATCTGTAAATCATTTTCCCCGATCTATACCAAGCCAGTGCCACAAATCATTTGATATTTGTAAGTTATTTATAAACAATTAGTTAAGTGAATTTGATGCTATATTTGAAGTTTCGACCAGTAATTTCAGGCTATCATTTTGATAGGGTTTTATCAAAATGTTGTAGGGAGGGTAAAGGCTGTCTGTCCGTCCGGTTTTCTGAAGCCACACATAGCGGACTATTGCGGACAGACACGCAGTATAGCCTGGTATGTGTCCGGTTTGTCTTGTTGGTACCCTAACTTGTTTTCGGACGGACAGACAGGTTAGGCAAACGCATTAAAATCTATAGTTTTTCATATCGACGGATTTAAAACAATAGTTTTGAGCGTCATTCTCCTAAATTGCGCGATCGGCGCAAAAGGTAGGTAGAAAATATAATGGAAAGCAACTGGCGTGCCATCGGTTACGCAACATAGCGGAGTTACGACCGCTGGCATGGACTTTTATTGTTCTTTGTTTTTCTACCGACCTTTGGCCCTCGATGGGGCCAGTATAGGGGGTTTGAAACACATGCCCATTCAAAAGACCGGGATAATAGCAGCGTATTGTTGCAACTAAGTTATTATGCATCTCAAATTAAAGCTCCCATTAGGCAGCCGGTAATTATTTTAATCCGTTGCCCTGACAGATGGGCGTTAACGCGCAATAATTTAAATTTAATTTGCTTATTTAACTATTTTTTGCTAATTTTGTTAGTATAGCATCCGCGCTATTACAATCAACACTATCCAGTACCATTAATGCAAAGCCATTCTTTACTTCATTAGTAAGCGGATAAGGGAGGGGTATTATTAAATTACGGTGGTAATTAATTTTAATCTCAAACCAATATCTTGAACCATAATTTGCTTGATGTAAGAATGTTATGATGAATGGATTAATCTGGGTAATCCCTAAATCCTGTTAATCAGGGTTCAGACAAATAACGTAAACCATTCACTCAACATTTCATTGAGAGGCAACAAGCAATTGTATGCTGTACAGCGAGGATAGAAATTACAGGTACGTTAAGCTGTAGCCCTTCGCTGCATACCCGAGCCAGGCGCTGCTTACACAATAGTATTAGTTCTTCATATAGTCGCGATGCTCATCCTCGATATCTGTCATGTCTGCAACTATTGGTTTGGTATTACCATTAAAAATACTGGCGTGCATGTGAGGTCACATCATCCCTGAACCTGGCGCCTTCGCTGCATACCCGCGGCAGGTTTGGGATATAACATTAATGCTTGAAATCCCAAAACAATCAGTTTTGCTTGTCTGTCCGTCCGAAAATAAATAGCGGGTAAAAAAAACAGTAGCGGACAAAACCTTACGCCTGCCGGTATTTTAATGCTGTCCGTTTTGGTCGTGCAGGCCCTAACTTAATTCCGGACGGACAGACAGACAAGAGGCAAGAAGCAATCGCATGCTGTACAGGGTGGACGGGCAAAGCGGCGCTGCATAGTTCGCGATTGCCGAAACAAGTTACCCATGACCTCTTTGTTAAAGGTCGTGTCCTGAACTATGATCTATTAGGATAACTACTACCAAAACGTATCATTCTGATCCTTAAACCACTCCCTCCGTCAACATAATCCAACCCAATCAACCAGCTGCAAAAACTTTTTTAGCCAAGCACTTGAAAATCAAAAAATAAGTCCGTACTTTTGCAGTCCTTAAAATAAGGATAAAACTGTAAAGACAAAAAAGGAAAAATGCCTACTATTCAACAATTAGTTAGAAAAGGTAGAGTAGCTATGGTTGACAAGAGTAAGTCGCCAGCGTTGGACAGCTGTCCACAGCGAAGAGGAGTGTGCACCCGCGTGTACACCACTACCCCTAAAAAACCAAACTCAGCAATGCGTAAAGTTGCACGTGTGCGCCTTACAAATGGTAAAGAAGTTAACGCCTACATCCCTGGTGAAGGCCA
>JAQNCM010000223.1 GCA_029237615.1 Mucilaginibacter sp. | reverse complement strand
ATGAAAGAGGCTGAAGAAACTTAATATCCCAAATAAGTTTATTATAAAATGTTTTATCTTCAAATATTTCATTGTAATAGGCTCAACACCAGTAATAAATATTACCTGTTATTATCGGTAAATATTTGTATGCGGGAAACATAATTTGTACTTCCGCTATGGTAACTAATCTTTTACGTTTGTTTGAAATAAAAGTTATGTAATGAATAATATTGATAATTGATTATTAATATTACCAAAGCACCATCAAGCTGTTTTAACTTTGTAAAGCTTCGGCCGGAGTTTGTATTTCATTTAAAGACAGAGGTATTAGTTTTTTGGTTTTGAAAAAAGTAATGGTCACGATAACCAAAGTCATGCTCCCGCCGAAAATAACAGATGGCACTGCGCCTAATAATTTAGCGGCAGTTCCTGATTCAAAAGCACCGATTTCATTGGATGAACCAATAAACATAGAGTTAACTGCCGATACACGGCCACGCATATGATCGGGTGTTAGCAATTGCATAATTGTTCCACGGATAATTACGCTGATACTATCAAAAGCACCTTCGGTAAACAAGAAAAATAAGGACAAATAAAAGCTGCGTGAAAGCCCAAAGCATATAATTGACAGGCCAAAACCGGTAACTGCTATTAATAGGTTACGCCAGGGCTTATTCATGGGCGAATACCTGGCCATGGCAATCATTGTTAATACGGCGCCTAATGATGAAGTGGCACGCATTATCCCCAAGCCCTGCGAGCCTACTTTAAGAATATCGTTTGCAAATACTGGTAACAGCGCAACGGCCCCTCCAAAAAAAACCGAAAACAAATCGAGGCTCATGGCCCAAATAAGCATTTTGCTTTTGAATACAAAATTTATGCCTTCAGAAAGGCTTTTCCATATACTTTCTTTAGGAATATAAACCGGAGGATAAGTTCGTAACAGGTATATAAGTACTATTGAAAATATTAAGAAAATGATTATAACACTAAATGCAGCTGTTATACCATAAAAGCCATAAATTAAACCGCCTGCTGCCGGACCAAGTATAGACGCAATTTGCCAGCTCGAACTGCTCCAGGTACTGCCATTTGGGTAAATTTCTTTGGGGATGCTATGCGCATAAATGGTAAATGTTGCCGGGCCGTAAAAAGCGCGCGCCAAACCATTCAGGAAGATCATAAAGTAGATAATGGGTACTATCCAGCTTGTATGAACATAGTTGCCCATGCTTTTCATGGTTACAATAAACATTACAAGGGAAGCAAATAATACCAGTGCAGATATAACAAGCAGCATCTTTCTCTTTTCCGATTTGTCTGCTACATATCCGCCGTACATTGCAATTCCTATAGCCGGAATTGCTTCACAAAGACCAACCAGCCCTAATGCAAACGCACTTTTGGTTATTTGATAAATGTAAAAACCTATAATTACAGCTTGCATTTGATATGCAAAAGTGAAGAAAAATCGCATCCCGAGATAAGAGCGGAAATCTTTATATCGCAATGCTGCAAAAGAATCTGTTTTTTGGGGTCTACTATCTTCTTCTTTCGACACTATATTTTTTTAAGCGGTGCAAAATTACAATTTATACGGCAATTGAATAGCAAAAAGTGCTGGTATTAATTGCAATAATGTAAATTTATCAATACAAAAATAAACCTTATCATTTTATGAAATTTCTTCATACACTATGGACAGGCCCGCCAAATTTTGCGGAAGAAAACAACCTTATTCACATGAAAGCGGGCTGGCTTTCATGTGAATATCATTGGATGAGTTGGGCACTAAGCTGTCTTCAGGCTGTAAATGTTTTTGGAGAAATAAACCTCGTAACCGACTTAAAAGGCAGGGAAATTTTAATTGATCAGTTACGTCTTCCCTACACAACCATATCAACAGCTTTAGAGAACACACTCGATCATTGTCATCCATCTTTGTGGAGTTTGGCAAAAATTTATACGTATGGTATTCAAACGGAGCCATTCCTCCACCTGGATGGGGATGTATTTATATGGCATAAACCAGAAGCGGAATTTTTAAACAGTCGTCTTATAGCTCAGAATATGGATAAAAATCTCCCTTTTTATGCTGATGTTCTAAATGAAATAAATGGAAACTTTTCTTACATACCACCTTTATTTTTAAAGGAGAATTATGAACATGGGGACATTTATGCCAGTAACGCCGGATTATTAGGGGGCAATGATAACACATTTTTTAAAGAGTACAGCCGACAGGCATTTGAGTTTATTGACAGAAACAAGGACGACCTTGGGAAAGTAAATACGGGCGCCCTGAATTTTATTTTTGAACAATATTTATTTTGTCAACTTGCTGATAAGGAGGATATACCAATAAGTTATTATAAAGATGTAGTTGATGATCCTGTATTTAAGGACTATATCAAATTTGAAGATTTTCCTCATACGCAAATGTCACACCCGGTGGGCAACTTTAAAAAGTACCAGCACGTATGTGATCATGTCGCAAAAAAACTCAGGAAAGATTATCCTGACTATTATTATAGGGTAATTGATTTGGTGCGGAACACACATGCAGATATGCGCTCTGCAATTTATTACTCCCCTTTGCTTAAGTTAAGCCGGTTGCAGCCATTACCGGCCGAACATCCATCCAGGTTATCCGAAACTAAACAATCGTTTGAGCGGACACAGGCTGCGATACAGTATTTGAATAATAACCATTCGTTTGGAGATTCGCTTGTCGCAGGTAATAATATTGCTTTCAATGATTTTATGGGCCGGGCTAAGCTTGTGTTGCCGGATGAGAATGAAAGGGACTGCCTATTGGAAATATTCCGGATAGAGTTCGAAAGAAATGCTTTAATAAAGAAGATATATTCCCATTCGGCAAACGTTCTCAAATTATATAACGAAGATCTCAATGCATTTCAGCAAATCCAGGCAACCTTTTCGTTGTCTGAAGCCGATTTATTGAAGGTGAAAATTGGCCAGCCAAAAAATTATATTCTTTTTAATTGCGGGTGGGACTGGAAATATAATTTTAAAAAAGAAATAGTCCCTGTTGTGGAACGTAACTTTAATGAGGAAAGGAGCCCATTTGAATTATTGTTACTGCCTGACATATTACAAAATGATATTGCGGAATATTATCTGGATGAGATTGATATGATTGTTTTCGATATCGTTAAAAATGTATTTACTGTTGAAGAAATATTGCAAGAGATGAAACATTATTTTCCCGAAGAAGAAATTGAAGAAGACTACCCATCATTCCAACAATTAATTTTTAATACAATTAAACGCCTCTTGTATAGTGGTTCAGTTAAAATTATTTTTAAATAATATTTGTAATTAACAAATATATACCTACATTTAATAAACCAAACCATATTTAAAACCAAACCACAGAAGTTATGAACCAAGAGAAAAAAACCTTCGCAAGCTTAAGCTTAAAAAGAGAATTAACAAAAAGTGAATTAAAAGCAATTAAAGGCGGTACCAGCTACACTTGCTGCAGTAATGGAGAAAGATTCAATATTGGATGTTCTCCGGCATATTGCCCGGCCACAGGTCGCGGAACAGGTTCTTGCTGTTAATTGTCGCCCTATCAGCAACGCTGACAGTGCAAAATCATTTTGAATAACCTCCCGAATTTTGGGAGGTTTTTTGTTGGCTGGCTAATTATTGTAAGCAGACAAGCCAAAAGAGAGTCAGCCACGACATTAAAATAGATTATGATATTTTGTTCCAGCTTAAACCCTGGCCTTTTGATTGTAATGAATGATGCAGAATCTGATTTTCGGGCAGGGCCAATTGAGGGTCCTTTTCAAAAATATTTTCTACGCACTTACGGACCTGTATTAAAAGTTCCTGGTCGGTTACCAGGTTGGCTACCTTTAAGTCGAGCACCCCGCTTTGCTGTGTTCCATCTAAATTTCCAGGTCCGCGTAATTGCAGATCAGTTTCCGCTATTTCAAACCCGTTATTTGTTTTAACCATGGTATCAAGTCTTATCTTGCCATCATGACTTAGCTTATGACTACTCATCAAGATACAATAAGACTGCTCGGAACCCCTCCCCACACGGCCTCTTAACTGGTGAAGTTGTGATAAGCCAAAACGTTCTGCATTTTCAATAATCATTACTGATGCATTCGGAATATTAACACCCACCTCAATTACAGTAGTGGCCACCATAATTTGAGTTTCGCCTTTAATAAAACGATTCATCTCAAACTGTTTATCGGCAGCTTTCATTTTACCGTGCACAATGCTTATCCTGTAATCGGGTAATGGAAACTCATGAGCCATTACATTGGTGCCGTCCTCCAGATTTTTCAGATCCAGCTTTTCACTTTCCTGTATCAGCGGATAAACAACATATATCTGACGGTCTTTGGCAATTTCCTGTTTCATAAAGCCAAACATCCGCAAACGCTGGCTTTCATAAAAGTGCAGCGTATGGATGGGTTTGCGTCCCGCGGGTAATTCGTCAATTACCGAAATATCCAGATCGCCGTACAACGTCATAGCCAATGTCCTGGGAATAGGGGTGGCCGTCATAACTAAAATATGTGGAGGAATACTATTTTTGCGCCATAGTTTTGCCCTTTGTTCAACCCCGAAACGATGCTGTTCGTCAATTACCACGAAACCAAGGTTTTTGTATTGCACTTTGTCTTCGATAAGTGCATGCGTCCCGATCAGTATTTTCAGCTGCCCGCTTTCCAATCGCTCATGTAAAACTTTCCTTGCTTTTGCAGGTGTTGATCCGGTTAACAGCGCCACTTCAATGAAATCATCGCCCACCAGTTCTTGTATGGTTTGGTGATGCTGATTGGCTAATATTTCTGTAGGGGCCATAATGCAGGTTTGAAATCCATTATCAATGGCTATAAGCATACTCATTAGCGCCACAACTGTTTTGCCGCTTCCTACATCGCCTTGCAGCAGCCTGTTCATTTGTACTCCGCGCTGCGTATCCTGCCGTATTTCTTTCAGTACCCGTTTTTGCGCATTGGTTAACGGGAAAGGTAATTTGTGGTGGTAAAATTCATTAAATAGCGTGCCAACCGTTTCAAAAATGTTACCCTTAAATTTTTGATTGTGCAACAACTTATTTTTCAGCAATTTTAACTGCAATAAAAACAGCTCCTCAAACTTTAGCCTGTAAGTAGCTTCGTTAAGTTTGGTTGTATCTTCGGGAAAATGGATATTACGGAAGGCATTTGCCCGGCTGATAAGCTTGAAACGGTTTATTATATATAAAGGTAAATTCTCATGAACATCTTTCAGGTGCTGCTCCAACAAACCGGCTACAAGTTTTTGAAGCCCCTTGCTATCTAATGAAAATTGTTTTAGTTTTTCGGTGGAATTATAGGCGGGTTGAAGGGTTAAATTGCCTTTACGCTGAAGGGCTTCGGTAGAATAAGGCTCCATTTCGGGATGTGCCATCTGTGCCTTTCCATTAAAAAAGCCGGGCTTGCCAAACAAAATATAAACTTTGCCAATTGTAATGGTTTTTTCAATCCATTTAATGCCCTGAAACCAAACAAGTTCAATTATACCTGTATCATCCAAAGCTTGTACAACTAAACGCCTGGTATGTTTTTCGCCCAATATTTCTTTTTGTGTTATACGGGCAAGGATTTGTACATAAGGCATATCAGTGTTGATATCCTTTATTTTGTAAAAGCGGGTGCGATCAATGTACTTATAAGGAAAATGATGTAACAGGTCATCAAAACTCGATATTTGAAGGTCTTTTTTTAAAACATCGGCCCGCGCAAGGCCAACGCCTTTTAAATATTCAATCGGGGTTTCAAATACCTGGCTGTTCAATTTCTAAATCAGGGCTTAATAGCGGTGACCGAAATCTCCACGTTAACGTTTTTCGGCAACCCTGCAACCTCTATAGTTTCACGTGCCGGGAAATCATTCGTAAAATAAGTTCCGTATACTTCATTAACCTGGGCAAAGTTTTGCATGTCAGTTAAAAATATGCTGGTTTTTACAATGTTATCGAAATTAATACCCGCAGCGGTTAAAATAGCTTTGATGTTTTCCAAAACCTGTGTAGTTTCGGTTTTAATATCTCCTAATACAAGTTCACCGTTTAATGGATTGATAGCTACCTGTCCTGAAACAAATACCAAATTTCCGGCAATTACTGCCTGGCTGTAAGGGCCTATAGGGGCAGGTGCGTTTTGAGTATCAATTACTGTTTTCATTAAAATATTTATGTTTTTTAAAAAAAGGATTTTGTTTTCTATAATGTTTAAATCAGTACAATTATTGAACTAAGCCTTTTTCAGGATAAACCATTGAATTAGTTTCCAAATAATCCCCAATAAAAACACAATGATAGCAATTGCATTAATAGTATGCATTACTTTAAGGTTAAAGCTTGTAGGCCGGTTTGGATCTTTTTTTCGAAAAAAATACATAGTGCAAATTTACGCAAAAAATTTCCTGTAATAAATTATCTGACCGGCTGTAAATTTTGACTTGACAAACTATTAGTCTTAAAAAGATGGAATAAAAAAAGGCTTCCCGATGCCGGAAAGCCTTTTTTTATTGGTTGTGTAAATTATTTGTGGAATTCAACACGACGGTTAGCTATACGGCCTTCTTCGGTTGAGTTATCAGCAATTGGGTGAGTTTCACCGTATGCTTTGATTTTTAAACGTTTTGCATCAACACCTGAGTTAACTAAGTAAGTTTTTACTGAGTTAGCACGGTCTCTT
>JAQNCM010000204.1 GCA_029237615.1 Mucilaginibacter sp. | reverse complement strand
AAGTCCTTTCTTGTAGATAATCATTTAAAAGTAGGAACAAATACTAACCTTTTTGAAGATAGTAAGGGCCGGCTTTGGGTTGCCAATTATTATAAGGGTTTATTAGAGTTTGATCGCAAAGCAGGCCATTATATAAGGACTATTAATGAAGATAATGGCTTGCTATTTAATTCCATCTCTGATATTAATGAAGATAAAAATGGCTTTTTATGGGTAAGTTCAGTACGGGGCTTAACCCGCATCAATCCCGGTGATTTCACGGTAAAAACCTACCCTATAAATACAATCCTTCCAGGAAAAAGTATTTTAAGCAATTACAATTTGAGCAGCATAAATAATTTAATGCTAATGGCTTTAACCGATGGCATCGTTCTATTTAACCCCAATGATCTGAGTGGGAATCCCTATCCGCCTGACGTACATATTGAAAAAATAAGCTACAGCAACCCTGCTTCGGCATCAGACAGGATAATTTCCCGGTTTACTTATGGCTTTAAACAATTAGAGCTTCCATGGAACCAGAGCAAGATTACCTTTAGTTATATAGCCCTGCATTATGCTAATCCTGAACTGAATAAATATGCTTATAGGTTAGACGGTTATGATAAACACTGGGTATCATCCGGCACACAGCGAAGTGCTACCTATACCAACCTGCCGCCCGGTGTTTATTCTTTCCATGTAAAAGCAGCTAATAGCGATGGCGTATGGAATAATCGAGATGACAGTTTTATTGTCATCATTCATTCGCCCTGGTGGCAAATGTGGTGGGCATGGATGATATATGTAGTTCTGTTTATGACTGCTGTTTACACTTTTATAATGTACCGTTCGCGTAAATTGGAACACCACAAGCGCATACTGGAACACAAGGTGCATATCCGCACCCAGGAAGTTATTCAACAAAAGGAAGAGATAGAAACTCAAAGGGATAGCCTCGAAGAACAGCGTAATTATCTCGTAAAAACACTTAGCGAGCTAAAGGTAACTCAAGCCCAGCTCATCCAATCAGAAAAAATGGCTTCACTGGGTGAACTTACTGCAGGAATAGCGCATGAAATACAGAACCCGCTCAATTTTGTGAATAACTTCTCGGAAGTAAATCTCGAAATGATCACTGAACTAAAAGAAGAACGTCAAAAGAATGAAAAGGACGAAAAGTTACAGAATGATCTGATTGAGGATATTCTGACGAATCTTCAGAAAATAAGTCATCACGGAAAGCGCGCAGACTTTATCGTAAAAGGGATGCTTCTGCACTCCCGTACTCATTCTGGTGAGCGGCAACTTACTAATATCAATATTTTGGCTGACGAATTTTTAAAACTTTCGTTTCATGGCTTTCGTGCAAAAGACAAATCCTTTGCTGCGGATATGGTCACTCATTTTGATCATAATCTGCCAAGGATGAACGTAATTCAGCAGGATGTTGGAAGGGTATTACTTAACTTGTTTAACAATGCTTTCTACGCAGTAAACCAAAAATTAAAAACAGCTGGGCCGGGCTATAAACCAACGGTTGAAGTAAGTACTGAATTTTTAAGCTCCTCGACAGGCAGCGGAACACTTATAATTAAAGTAAAGGACAACGGCGTAGGCATACCGGATGCTATTAAAGCAAAGATCATGCAGCCCTTTTTTACCACGAAGCCAACAGGCGAAGGGACCGGTCTTGGCCTTTCATTAACTTATGATATGGTGGTAAAGGGCCATGGAGGAAGCGTTAATGTAGAGAGTACTGAGGGCGAAGGTTCGGAATTCACCATAACGTTACCCGCAGTTTAATCACAATATTTAAATAACATTTAAATATTGTGATTATTAATTAGTTGTATTATTTTTAAAGAAATATTATTAATAAAATAATTAAATCACACGCTCATGGAAAAAGAACTTATCTTATCGGCGGAGACACTGGCTTCACTTGATCTTTTGATCGCTGATAAAAAGGAAAACAAGGCTTTTACGGTTGAATTTTATTGGGTTATTAATTTGATATTTGGCGGTCCGCCAATCAAAGCAAAGACAGTAACTAACAATACTCCCCCATTTAAGTTAGTTGAAAAAGTAGTAAACTCAACGATTAGTATACTTAAAGAGGCATCTGTCGCAGAACTTATTGAAATACGTGAAAACGCTCAAGTGGGGATGAATTACTAGCTGATTGAAGGATTTAATAAATTTCATTGCGCTGCTCTTAGCGAAGAATAAATCAGTTATATACAGATTTTAATACGCCACATGCTTCTGCTAGTCATTTTTATATTTTATTTATGCTGGATATTGCTGACCTGTATGAACCAGCACAGTTTTATGTCTGATACATGGGTCCAGAAATATGATATTTTTCATTTGATTCCAATCTGGACTTTTTTTGCACCAAACCCCGGCGTTTCAGATTATAACTTACTTTTTCGGATTAAACGGGTTGACGGCAGCATATCAGGTTTTCATGAGGTGCCGTTAAGGTCTGAAAAAAAGATTGCTATGGCACTGTTTAACCCTAACAGGAGATTGCAAAAAGCTTTGCATGATCATACAAGAGCTATTATAATGAATGTAGATGACAGTATCACAGAGCAAACAAAAGCGAATATCAAACTAACATTCAGCTACATAAGTATACTCAATTTTTGTAGCAAGCTAGCGAAGCATCCGGATGCTTATGCTGTGCAATTTATGATCATAGAAACATTCGGATATAATAAGTTGACAGAGCCACGATTGATACTTAACTCTGAATTTCACAGAATATGAATTTATCTGTTGATTTCGCGCAGCCGGCCTTTGTCGATGCTTGTATCATCCGATTTTATTCCTTTGCAATATGCTTAACATCCCTGGAATATTTCGCAATCATCAAGCAATTTGGTAAAGAAGGAATCTACTCATGGGAAATGATGAGGCTGAGCGTAAACCGTAAGATTAATAAGCTTGGAGTCCATCATTTCTTTAATAAAACCGGCGTAATAATAATTCTTTTAATGCGGCTGATTTGTGGTATTTATTTACTGGTTGTTCCAGAGTCAATCGTAAGTAGCTATGCACTTGCTTTAATCGTTATAACCTCACTCATGTTGTCAATCCGTAACACGATTGGAAATGACGGCTCAGATCAAATGTCAGTAATTTTAGGAATCAGTTTGCTAATATCAGCTGTTTTCAATGACATTCGAATTAAAGAATTAAGTTTGTATTTTATTGCCACCCAATCAATATTATCCTATGTTATAGCCGGAATCGCCAAATTAACTTCAAAAAAATGGAGATCCGGCATTGCCATTTTCCAAATAATGAATACAGAATCATTTGGTTCTAAAAAGGTGGCCGGTTATCTGAAAGGTGCTCATCCGATAGCCGGAGCCATTGCTGCATGGCATATTATGACAGTTGAAGCATTATTTTTTATGGTGTTATTTTTACCATACCCTTATATGCTTATCTTTCTGTTTTGGGGTGTAAGTTTTCATTTTTATAACGCAGTGGTGATGGGCCTCAATAACTTTTTTTGGGTTTTTATCGCCACCTATCCCGCTATAATTTATTCGAATTTAATTTTGCATCAATTTTTTAAATAACCTAAAAAAGCGGCGTAATGATTTAAGAGACAATAAAGGTATTATACTACAACTCTCTTATTTTTATATCTTTAAAATAAGCTTTATGTCCGTGATCCTGTAAGGCTATATGGCCGGTTTTCGCTATGCCATAACCAGGGTAATCTTTCCATTTGCCGGTAGTTTTTTTCTTATTCCAATCGGTTGTCCATGCTTCAAATTCCAGTATCTTTTTGCCATTTAACCAATGTTCCACATGACCATTTTTGAAAACAATTTTACTGGTGTTCCATTGGCCAACCGGCATTAATTTTTTTTGATCATTTGCCAGGTGCATAGCATAATCACAACCTGTTTTTTGCCAGGCTTCCAGTTTACCCGGCCAGCCGTTATCATCAATTATCTGGTACTCGGGTCCTGTTTCGTAAGTGGTTTGGTATTTTGGCGCTTCAACCACATGGTACATTACGCCGCTGTTACTGCCTTTTTCTATCTTCCAGCTCCATTCCAGTTCAAAGTTGGCATATTGTTTATCGGTAACTATATCGCCTCCTTTGGCATTGGCAGAGGCGCCTAAACAAACCAGCGCACCATTAACAATGGTCCAGTTGTTTACTTTTCCTTTTTTGTTAAAATTATGCCAGCCATTAAGGCTTTTGCCATCAAACAGACTGATCCATCCGCCTTTATTGGCAGCGGCTTTCGGCGCAGCAGGCTGAGTGAAAACGTGTGTGCAAAACAGGCAGCCTGCAACTATCAGGATACCCTTTATAAGTTGTTTCATAGGTTATTTGTATAAATTATCAATCTATTTTTTTATTAAAACCATCTTTTCCGGGTCCCAAAACTTTGGTGCATTTTGATAATAGCTGTCGTTGCATAACAATGCCGGTGCCGCCGCCCGGTAACCAAACGTGGCATCTTCGGTCACCTTTCCATTATTGCGGATAGCAGTAAAGAAGTTGTTCATATGATCATAAGGGCCGCCCAAATAACCTTTTTCAGCCTCAAAAGATATTTCTTCCGGCGGTAGCATTTGTTTTCGGAGCGGGCTGGTATTCCCGCTCATTTTTAATTTATCAAGATAAAACGGGTCCTCGGACTCAAATAACCTGTTTCTTTTCAACACTACTTTGTCCCAGGTAATATCCATAGCGCCTTCACTCCCTACCAACCGCAAATAGGTTGAGCCGCTTGTGCCATCCACGAAATTACATTTTAAAGAAAGGTTAAAGGCTGGGTGTACGGCCGTTTTGCCATAATCAAAAATCCCTAATAATACGTCAGGAACTTCACGGCCGTCGTTCCAAAAACGTAGGCCACCCGAAGCGTAAATTTTCTCCGGGCCGAATGAGCCTGTAACAAAATGTAAACTCGAGAACAGGTGTACAAAAAGATCGCCCGCCATACCGGTTCCGTAATCTGTATAGTTCCGCCAGCGGAAAAACCGTTTTTCATCAAATGGCCTTTTGTGGGTGTTGCTTATATAAGTCTCCCAATCTACCGTTTGGGGCGAGGCATCTGCGGGTATCGGATACTGCCACACTTCAACCGGTGCACGCCTGGCCCAAAAACCTTCTGCATAATTTAGCTGACCAATAGCGCCGCTTTTTAATAATTCCTTTGCTTTTTCATTCCCAAGCGATGATACCCCCTGGCTGCCAACCTGGAAAACTTTGCCGGTTTCCTGCTGCGCTTTTATTATTGCCGGGCCTTCGGTAATGGAATGCACCATAGGCTTTTCGCAATAAACATGTTTGCCCGCATGCATGGCATCGATAGATATTTGCTGGTGCCAAAAATCGGGTGTCCCCACAATTACAGCGTCAACATCTTTTCGGTTCAATATCTCTTTGTAAACTTTGGTGGTAAAAATATCAGCTCCCCAGCGCTTTTTGGCATCGTTTAGTCGTCCATCATACAAATCGCATACGGCAACCAATTTTACGCCAGGCACCTGCAGTGCTGTGTCAGTATCTGAAGAGCCCTGCCCCCCGGCGCCTATTAAAGCAATATTTATCTGGTCATTAACGCTGATGCCGGCATTCCGCTTGAGGTATGTGAATGTTTGCGCTTGCTTTTCGGCAGCAAATACACTTGATCCAACAGCAAACGCAGCAGTTGCAGTTGTTACTTTTTTAAGAAATTTTCTGCGTGATGATTCAGAGTTCTCTTTCATAAACAGGTTTAATATTTTTTAAAAGTTGGATATCTCAGGCCAGGTGTATTGATGATAAATATAGCCATCATTTTTTAATCCTTTATAAAAAGTAGTTTCTATATTAAATCCGAAACGGTGAATCCCGGTGGATAGCATCGAAAAGCTGGCGAAGCGAAAATTCAAAATCAATTATCACTATCTTTGCCGGTATACAAAATGAGCAAAACCATAACTCCCTACACCGATCAGCAAGGCACAAAAAAAGAGCAGGTAGCTGATATGTTTAACAATATCTCAAAAACCTACGATTTCCTTAATCATTTTTTGTCGTTGGGGATTGATATCATCTGGCGTAAAAAAGCCATTAATGAGTTAAAAAAAGATCAGCCTAAATTAATATTGGATGTAGCTACCGGTACCGGTGATTTTGCGTTCGAAGCGTTGTCTATCCTTAATCCCGAAAAAATTATAGGGGTTGATATTTCACAGGGAATGCTTGATATAGCGCAGCAAAAAATAGAAAAACGGAAATTGGGAAGCAGGTATGAGGTTAGGCTGGGCGACTCTGAAAAACTGCCGTTTGATGCCAATGCATTTGATGCGGTTACCGTTGCTTATGGAGTCCGCAATTTTGAAAACCTGGAAATTGGCCTTGCCGACATCCAGCGTGTTTTAAAACCAGGTGGAAAAGCCGTAGTACTTGAGTTTTCAAAGCCGAAGGTTTTTCCTGTTAAGCAGTTATATAAATTCTATTTTAATTATATTACACCTGGCATTGG
>JAQNCM010000179.1 GCA_029237615.1 Mucilaginibacter sp. | reverse complement strand
GATCACAATTTCGTACTGTTGCATTGTTATACTTTGATTTTTAATAAATTACCCGCTATTACGGGGCTGCAAATATAGGGAGATTTTTATTATTATCAAATAGTTAAATAAGTCAATTTGTATGGTAAATGTATTCGTGTTAACAAAACATAATGCTGGCGGGAAATAGGTTAACGTTTTGTACGTGTTGGTATTAAGGAAGTTAAAATTACCTCTCAACCCTCCCTTTTGCCTGCAAGAGGGAGGGTGGTCGGCGAAGCAACGGCCGGGTGGGTAAATATACGCGCGATGTTAACGCCACTACTGCCAACTGCTTCTTAAAATTTGGGCGCCCGGGCGGGCTATCCGCTCATACTGCACGGTCCTTAGCCACAAGGCCGGTATCCGCTTCTATCCCTGGCGCAATTGAAAACGGGTTTAATACACAAAGGAGGTGTTATCCCTAATATCGTTTATGGTACCCTAATCCCACTACCAAACCTAGGGAAAGATAACTGCGCTGTAATAAATTTCCTAATAATTTAAATCCCATACTGTTGCCAAAACCCGTGGTTTTCCAACCGGAAAGATGTTGTAGATACGATACCTTTGTTTGCTGGATTTGAACCACAAAACGTTTATTTCAAATGGTATGCCGGGGTAGCGGCTTTCCGTATATTGTTTTTGATCATGGTCATCTGTGTAATTGGTTGTCTTATCGTTGAATGATAGACCCGCCGAAAGGCTAAATGAGTGACCACGGCTTACCATTCTCAATCCGTATAAAAAATCAACTTCGGTCATGTTGCCTGAGTTTGTAAAGCCCGGCCATAGTGTATAAGGAGAAAGAGGTTTGGTAGCCGACTTATAACTTTCAATTTCGATCAACCTTAATGTAAATAAGTTTTTTTTAACCTGGTAGTTTAAGCTTGTATTTAACTGGATTCCATCTGCTCCCGTTAGAGGAACGCCAAAGCCTGCATCCCAATAAATTACCTGGTTTGTTTTTAAAGTATCCTGACTAAATGCAGCAGCACTAAAAAAGATAAGTATTATTAACAGCGCGTGGAGCTTCATTAAAAGGGCAGGTTTACATTAATTGTGATAAAGGTTAAACGGTATATAGGTGCAATATAATAATAAACACTTACCATCAGCTCAATTTAACAGAATGATTCTTCAATAAAAGGCCTAATTTTGGCACATTAAAAATACTTTGAACAATAAACAATATTTGTTGTGTGATCTCAACTGATCAACAGGCTCCGACCGTAAAACAATTGAGCAAGCTTTCTCTTATTAATATTTAATGAAATAAATTTTTATAATAAATTTATGAACATCCCAAAAACAATCACTATAGCCGCCAACAGCAATAATCCTTTAACCATTAACCGCCTGGGCTATGGCACCATGCGCCTTACCGGCGAAGGTATTTACGGCGAACCGCCAAACCGGCCGGAAGCTTTACAGATACTAAAAAAAGCAATCAGCAGCGGCATTAATTTTATAGATACCGCCGATTATTACGGTGAGGATGTAACTAACCGGCTTATTGCAGAAGCTTTGTATCCTTACCCGCCCGACCTGGTGATTTGCACCAAGGTTGGGGGCGCCCGTAAGCCCGATAAAAGCTGGATACCGTTTAATACGCCCGAAAATTTGAGAAGTAGTATTGAAAATAACTTGCGTACTTTAAAGCAGGAGCAAATAACACTGGTACATTTCAGGACGATGCCAGGTGCTATGGAATTTGAAAGAGCGATGGAAGCCATGTTTGAAATGCAGCAGGAAGGAAAGATATTGCATGTTGGTGTAAGCAATGTTAGCAAACAAGAACTGGAAACCGCCATGAAAATGGGTGAAATAGCAACAGTTGAAAATATGTATGGCCATGCACAGCGTAACTCCCTTAAGAGCGTTTACGGGGATACCAACGGAGGTGCAGAAGTGCTGGATATTTGTGAAAAAAATGGAATACCGCTAATTCCGTATTTTTCTCTGTTTTTATCGATGCCCAAAAAGGATACCCGGATTACAGAAATTGCAAGAAAATATAATGTTAGCGAAGTGCAGGCAAATATAGCATGGCTGCTGCATAAGTCGCCGTGGATATTACCGATACCGGGCACCTCGTCATTAGTGCATTTTGAAGAAAATTTAAAGGCGGCTGATATAAAGCTGACCGAAGAAGATATGAAATTTTTGGAGTAAAATTGTTTGCCGAAAGACTTACGAAGTTTAAAAAAACTTCATAAGTCTAATAGTTTATATATTTTTGTTAAAGAACCTTTAATATGCTGACTAAGGAATATACGACTGTACCAGATGAATCTTCAATGCCAGGGATAATAACCATGTTATTGCCTGGAGATGACGATGATGTGAATGATGAAGATGGCGATTGGTCAGACATCGATGACGAAGATTTTGAGGACATGGCAGAAGATAACGATGACTTGCACGAGATACAGCTCGACAATGATCTTTCAGATCCGGATGATGATGATCATTTGCCGGATGATGACTTTTAATGGTTTTCAAACTTCGTAAGCCTCTCTTCAGACTCGTATTAATAATTAAAGTTATTAAACATATTTCGAATCACTTCTTCCATCATTACCTGTTGTGCGCTATCCTTTCAAACCGATCTGATCTTTAAACCAACCATTGGGTCGTTTTTTTGAATCGGTTAAGGTTAATTTAAGCATACTTAGTTTAGGTTTTTGACCTTTTAATAGTGTACTGATCTTTTTTAATATAAACAGGTTTCATAGAAAAATTAAGTTGTTTTTGTGAAATAGTGATACGATGAAAACATACAGGGTTTTAAAACTAAGTTTAAGGAATTTTATTTAGCTGTTTGGATCTGCAAACAACTCATCCAAATTCATAACAAAACCAGGGAGTATATTTGTGGTCACTTCGTCGCCAATAGTTAATAATCGTGATGATTGAAACTGACCATCAACCAATGTGTATTTAAAAAAGGTTTTCTCCAGTGGATGGATAATCCAATATTCGAGTACGCCGGCCTCTTCATATACCTCATATTTGTTTTGAAGTTCTTTTTTATTATTTCCGGGAGATAAGATTTCAACTACAATGTCCGGCGCTCCCAAACAACCCTTATCATCAATTTTTTTCGGGTCGCATACTACACATACATCGGGCTGCACAACAGTAAATATTTCCTTATTGTTCACAGAAATGCGTGGCAGTCTTACATCAAAAGGCGCAATAAATATCTCGCATGGCTTACCCTCAAGATAATTACCAATCCATCTTGCAAGCCGGAGGGAAATACGCTGATGAACTGAACCTGGTGCAGGGCTCATTTTGAAGACCTTTCCTTTGATTAGCTCCAGTCGTTCATCAAACGTCCACTTTAAGTAGTCGGCGTAGGTGTAAGTTTTTGTTATGTCGAGGTCAGATAACTGCATAATTTGATTTGTCGATATACAAATTTAAAAAATTAATTGGTTCTGTGAGATTTGCGAAGTTTTTGAAACTTCGCAAATCTTGATTTATACCTCATAAATCTCGTTAACGCTAACCTAATTCCCCACACTCCTTTTAAGATAACCATTTTGTTGTTATCTTTAACCCTGTGGATAATTTTATCGTTTCGGCACGCAAATACCGCCCTGTTACTTTCGAAAGCGTTGTAGGTCAGCAGCATATCACCAACACGCTGAAAAACGCTATTAAAAATAACCAGCTTGCGCAGGCATTTTTGTTCTGCGGTCCGCGTGGCGTCGGCAAAACTACCTGTGCGCGTATCCTTGCCAAAACCATTAATTGTGAAAATTTGCAGCCAAACGGCGAGGCTTGCGGGGTTTGCGCCTCGTGCCAGTCGTTTCAAAATGGAAATTCATTTAACGTCCATGAGCTTGATGCAGCGTCGAATAATTCGGTTGATGACATCCGCAGTTTAATTGAACAGGTACGCATACCGCCGCAGGCTGTAAGGTATAAAATTTATATAATTGATGAGGTGCACATGCTCTCGCAGGCCGCTTTCAATGCGTTTTTAAAAACGCTGGAAGAGCCGCCGCATTATGCCATATTTATATTGGCCACAACCGAAAAGCATAAAATACTACCTACCATACTTTCGCGCTGCCAGATCTTTGATTTTAACCGCATCAGGGTAGATGATATGGCCGCGCACCTGGCATCCATCGCAAAAAAGGAAAGCATCAGCTACGAGCCGGACGGCTTGCATATCATCGCACAAAAAGCCGATGGTGGCTTAAGGGATGCCTTATCCATGTTCGACCAGATCGTTAGTTTTTCGGGAGGCAATGTTACCTATCGCTCCGTAATTGACAACCTTAACATACTGGATTATGATTACTATTTCAGTATTACTGACAGACTGCTAAACGAGGATAATGCGCAGACGCTGTTACTGTTTGACGAGATATTAGCCCGTGGTTTTGATGGTGCTCATTTTATATCCGGGCTTTCGGAGCATTTCCGTAACCTGCTGGTGAGTAAAGATCAGGCGACTTTGAAGCTATTGGAAGTTAGTGAAGGAATTAAGGCCAAGTACCTGCAACAGTCGCAGGCATCAACGGTTTCTTTTTTGCTGTCGGCCATGAATATTGCCAACCAGTGCGATTTGAGTTACAAGCTAAGCAAGAACCAGCGTTTGCAGGTGGAACTGGCCCTGCTCAAAATGTGCAACTTGCTCTCGGTCTTTAACCTCGCAACTACCCCGCTAACTGCAATGCCCGCTCAGGAGGGGCAATTAAAAAAAAAACCTGATTCCGCAGGGGTAACCACTGAAAGTGAAATTAAAAATACTCCCGAAGTTTCGATAGCAAGCGATACACAGGCGGTCTATCAAACCGCTAAAAACCAAGTTGTTGATAAGCAACCAGTAGCGGAAATTATTGCTGAAAAACCAAGAATATTTATCCCGGATTTGAATTCGGCAACAACCTCTGTAAAAATTCCTTCGTTAAAAGATGTAGGTAAAGTAACGGAGGCGCAACTGGAAGAAGAAGATCCGTACATAAAAGGCGATGCCAAAGAACAATACACACCCGATCAGCTTTTAAAGTGCTGGAGCGATTTTGCTGCCCGGATGAAAACCGAAGGAAAAAAGAATTTACTCACCATTTTTATCTCTAATCCGCCAACAATGATCGCCCCTGATATTTATGAGGTGCTTGTTGAGAACAAAGTGCAGGAAAATTTATTCAGAGATGAGCGGCCCAGCCTGCTCAACTTTTTACGAACTACGCTGCGCAATTTCAATATTGAAGTGAGTGTGCGGGTAGATGAAAAAGCAGTGATAAAACGGCCTTATACCGCTGTTGAAAAGTTTCAGCATATGGCGGCAAAAAATCCGGCCATTGTAGATCTGAAGAATAAGTTTAACCTCGATTTTGATTAAAAGCATCGATGCCCTATTTTAAAAAGCTGCTTGATCTGCTCAAGATTGAAAGGGAGGAAGACAGGAATACTTACCTTAAACTTACAGAAACTACCTCCGTTGCTGACCGTCGCACAAGCGGGTTGACTTGGTATCCCATAGCAATTAGAGGAACCGAACCAAGCCGCGGCGATTATATTACTGTAGAAGCAGAACGCACCACGCACCAGGATATCGCCCATCAATTCAGATTTGGGGTACCGGCAGCGCTTTTCTCCAATCACGATCCAAAGAAAGACCGGGTAGAAGGCACCATCACTTACCAGAACAATAACCGGCTTAAAATAACGCTGTTTACCGATGAACTGCCCGATTGGGCAAACGACGGAAAGCTTGGGATTGAACTACTTTTTGATAATAATAGTTATGATGAAATGCAGAACGCCATTAAACAGGCTTCGGCATTACGTGAAAAGCCGGATGGGCGACTGGTGAAAGTTTTGATTGGGGAAAAAGAAGCAGCCTTCAATGACCAACCTGTTTCTTTTTCATCGGCAGAGTTAAATTTATCGCAGCGATCAGCCGTCCAGAAAATTATATCTGCGCAGGACGTGGCTGTTATACACGGGCCGCCGGGTACGGGTAAAACCACCACGCTGGTAGCGGCTATTAAGACCCTGATCGTACAAAATAAAGAACAAATACTGGTAGTCGCCCCAAGCAATACTGCAGTTGATCTGCTAAGCGAAAAATTAAGTAGCGAAGGGCTAAACGTGTTGCGCATTGGCAACCCGGCAAGGGTTTCTGAAAAACTGATAGCATTGACCCTGGATAGTAAAATGGCGGAACACAGCTACACTAAGGAGGTGAAGAAGTTAAAGAAACAGGCGGCAGATTACAAAAACATGGCGCATAAATACAAGCGCAATTTTGGAAAAGCCGAGCGCGATCAGCGCAAAGCCTTATTTGATGAAGCCCATAAGATAATGAAGGAGGTGGATAAAACAGAGCAGTTTATTATTGACGACCTGGTGGCCAAGGCACAGGTGATCACCGCTACGCTGGTAGGTTCTAATCATTATACTATCCGTAACGTTAAATTTAATACGGCAGTGATTGATGAAGCGGGACAGGCATTGGAGCCGGCCTGCTGGATTCCCATTTTAAAAGCACAAAAGGTTATTATGGCCGGCGATCATTTTCAACTGGCGCCTACCATCAAATCAAACCAAGCGGCTAAACAGGGATTAAGCACAACCCTGCTCGAAAAATGTGTTGAGCAGCATCCCGAAGCGGTAACGATGCTGGATGTGCAGTACCGTATGAATGAAACCATTATGGGGTTTCCTTCTGCGGAGTTTTATCAGAACAAGTTAAAGGCAGACCCATCCGTAGCAAACAGGCTTTTATTCCCCAATGACATGCCCCTCATTTTTGTGGATACTGCAGGCTGCGGATTTGACGAAAAGCTGGAAGGTACCAGCTCTACCAATCCCGAAGAAGCTGCATTTTTAATTAAACACTTAACACAACTTGTCGAAACACTGAATACTTTTTATTCAGCCGAAAGTTTCCCTACTGTTGCTGTTATATCACCCTATAAGGAACAGATCCGTATTTTAAAAGAATTGGTTCAAAATTCAGAACCGTTACAGGTTTATGCAGATAAAATTGCCGTAAATACAATCGACAGTTTTCAGGGGCAGGAGCGTGATATTGTTTATATCAGCATGACCCGCAGCAATACGACCCGCGATATTGGTTTCCTTTCTGACACCCGCCGCATGAATGTCGCTATGACCCGGGCCCGAAAAAAGCTGGTAGTAATTGGTGACAGCTCAACCCTTGCCAATTTTCCTTTTTATAACGATTTTATAGCGTATGCCGAGCAAGCCAACGGTTATCAAAGCGCATGGGAATAAGCCCCCTCTAAATCTCCCCCGGTAGGGTAGACTTAACTTCATTATTCCTTAAAGCCCTACTGCTTTGAGGTCGGGTGCAGGGCGGGGTTAACAAACTTGCAATAAGCATAAGAAAAATTTAAAAGCATAGGGCCAGGTGCGATTTCCGCCTGGGGCGGGTGCAGGGCGAGGTTTAGCGAACCATGCAGTAGCTCAGCAGATACATTTTTAAAAGCATAGGCCAGGTGCGATTCCCGCCTCGGGGCGGGTGTAGGGCGGGGTTTAGTGAACTATCCCTTCAGCCATGCAAGATCAAACCCCTTTGGTAACCTTATAGTTGGATTTTCATTTATAATTTCAATAATTCTTCCCTCAATACCCCTAATAACATTTTGCATATCATATTTAGCTTCCGCTTCAGTAAACCTGATAAATCGAATACCAAGGCTTTCCAAATTCTGCTGCCTGATTTCATCTTTTGCAAATGCATCTTCATAATTATGACACATTCCGTCAATTTCAATTGCAAGCATTAAATCTTTACAATAAAAATCCACAATGTAATTGTCAATACATCGCTGACGGTCAAAGTCAAATCCCCATAGCTTGTCTTCTTTTAGTTCATTCCATAACAAAACTTCGCCAAAAGTCATGTCCTTTCGCAGCTTGCGGGCTAATGCTTTAAGTTTGGGGTTGTATGGAATGATTTTAGCCATAGCTGTATATCGTGTTTGTCGCTGAAACCCCTCCCTACACCCTCCCGAGGGAGCGAATCGCACGGGGCCGCCGCTTTTATATCTATTGTCCTTTATCTTACCACCGCATTGGCCATATATTTGTCGCTTGGTGAAACCCCTCCCTACATCCTCCCAGGGGAGGGAATCACGCGGGGCCGCTTTTAAGTAGAGCCTTTCTTATCTCACAACTACATTAATCAGCAACACACCTGCCAATCCAACTACCGAAACAATAGTTTCCATTACCGACCAGGAGCGGATGGTGTCTTTTATCGACAAATTAAAATACTCTTTAAAAAGCCAGAAGCCGCCGTCGTTAACATGCGAAAACGCGAGGCTGCCTGCGCCAATAGCCAGCACCATTAAGTTGGGGTTGATGGACGGATCATGCAATACCATCGACGAAACAATGCCCGCTGCCGTTAGTCCTGCTACGGTAGCAGAACCCAAACTGATACGGATAATAGCAGCAAGGAGCCATCCCAAAATAAGCGGCTGTAAATTGAGACTTTGCAAAGAGCTGGTAATTGCGTTGTTTATTCCGCTGTCGGTGAGTACCTGCTTAAATGCACCTGAGCCGGCTATGATCAATAAAATCAATGAAATATCTTTTACTGAATCGCCATAGATGTCGGCGAGTTTTTTCATGCCTATCCCTTGTTTTATGCCAAGGGTGTATGTAGCAATCAGCAGTGAAATCAGCATCACGATAGGCGCATCACCCAAAAATGCTATTAACTTATGTGTTGGAGTCGTGCTGTGGTCGATGTTGAGATACAGGGTGCTTAGCATCAGTAATATAACCGGTAGTAAAGCAGTTAAAAAGCTGTTCATTGCTCCGGGTAACTTTTCAGCGGGCAATTCTTCGCCAATAAAGGTATCTAACGGTTTTGAGTCAATTTTTTTTAAAGTACGGGCAAATATTGGTCCGGCTAAAATAACGGCAGGAATAGCCACTAAAAGGCCATATATTAAAGTAGTACCCATATTGGCATGAAAAATTAATACCAAAGCTGAAGGAGAGGGGTGTGGCGGTAAAAAACCATGGGTGACAGACAAGGCCGCAAGCATTGGCAGACCAATATAAACAGCAGGCAATTTATATTTATAGGTAATTGAAAAGATAAGCGGCACTACCAAGACAAATCCCGTATTATAAAACAAGGGTATCCCGATAATAAACCCGACAATTACCAACGCCCACTGAATATACTTAACCCCAAACAGATTCACCAAAACTTCTGCAATTTTTTGGGCCGCGCCGCTGCTGGCCACCAGCTTGCCGATCATCGCACCCAGGCAAATAATAATAGTTATGGTGCCAAGGGTATCACCAAGCCCTTTTTGCACCGAATTAGTAATTTTATCTAAGGGAATCCCTAACAATAAACCCGCTGTAATGGAAACTACCAGGAAGGCTAAAAAGGGATTTAACTTTGCCCAGCTCACCAATACAACAAGCAGGATGATACAGAGCAGGATGGTTAGTAAGGCCATTTCATTGGTTTTTAATATAGTTGGGAATATCCGGACCGGGCCAAAGCCAGCACTTTCCGTTGGGGAACTAAAGTAATAACATTATTCTGATTTGAGATTTTCCAGTTGAAATTCTTTGTACTTTAGTACAAAAGAAACAGCTATGAAACTTATCCCATATTTAAACTTCGAGGGCAATACCGAGGAAGCATTGAACCGGTACCAGGTGATCTTTAACGGTACCATCCATGACTTAAGTCGTTTTGGACAGCCCGAAGATCACAAAGATAAAATAATGCATGCCCGCCTGACTTTTGGCGAAAATGTGCTGATGTTTTCTGACACCATGCCCGGCGGTACGGTTAATCACGGAGACGGCGTTCACCTAAGTCTGGCAATGGACAATGAGGCACAGGCAAGATCAATTTTTGAACAGCTTGGCGAGGGAGGGAAAGTAACCATGCCGATGGAAAAACAATTTTGGGGAGCTTTATTTGGAATGGTGACAGACCGCTTTGGTATTCACTGGATGATTAATTGCGATTTATAGTAATTGCTCTTTTAAGAGCTAGCTGCGTATGAAAAACATAACCGAACTGGGCAGCATATTTTTTAAATGCAAGGACGCCAGAAAAATGAACGAATGGTATGCCAAAAACCTGGGATTGGCAACAGACGATTATGGTGCCAGCTTTGAATGGCGGCAGGCCGATGAACCGGAAAAAAAGGCTTTTCGGTATGGTCACCGTTCCCGCAGGATACTACCTACTTTGAACCATCCATCAAAGATTTTATGATCAACTACCGCGTTGAAAATATTGAAGCACGGTTGAACAATTAAAAAGCGAGGGCGTTACCATATTGATGAGATTGTATCCTATGATTATGGCAAATTTGTTCACATACTTAATCCCGAAGGCAATAACATAGAATTATGAGAGCCGAATGACCTGGAATTTGATAAGATCACTGTGTCAAGACCAAAGCAGGTTTTTAGTCCATAGGTACTGTCATAAAAAGCAAGCTTTATAAATATATTATACAACTATGGTCAATAGACTATTGACCATTGACAAAAATTCCCATGACTAAAAAACGCTATTTTTTTACAGTACTTATATTAGGGGCGCTTACCGCCATCGGGCCTTTTTCAATCGACATGTATTTGCCTGGTTTCCCCGCTATTGCAAAATCACTCCATACCACCACAGCCGAGGTTTCATTGTCGCTGTCGGGATTTTTTATCGGGATATCTGTTGGGCAGCTATTATATGGCCCGCTGCTTGACCGCTTTGGCCGGAAAAATCCTTTATATATAGGCCTTGTGCTTTACATTCTGGCTTCGTTGGGCTGCTTCTTTGTTACCTCGATAGAAATGCTGATCGCCTTGCGTTTTATCCAGGCGGTAGGCAGTTGTGCGGCTGGAGTAGCCTCTATGGCGATGGTTCGGGATATTTTCCCGGTAAGCGAAAATGCTAAAATCTTCGCGCTGCTTATCCTGATACTGGGCGTTTCGCCTATGATTGCGCCCACGGTTGGCGGCTATGTTACTGCTGCTTTTGGCTGGCAATTGATATTTATTATTTTGGCAGGCATAGCAACGCTGGTAACCATCGCAGTGATCTTTTTTCTGCCCGAAAGCTATCAGCCCGATCCAACTTATTCTTTAAAACCAAAACCCATTATCAACAGCTTTTGGTCGGTGATGACCCACCCGCAATTTTTTACTTATGCTATTTGCGGAGCAGTAGGCTTTTCGGGATTGTTTGCCTACCTGGCAGCTTCGCCATTTGTTTTTATGGATGTGTTTGGTATCAGCAGCAAAGTTTATGGGTGGATCTTTGCCTTGCTTTCGGTAGGGTTTATAGGATCCAGCCAGGTAAACGGCATGCTGACACGCAGGTATAAAAGCCAACAGATAGTAAATGTAACCCTGCCCGCAATGGTAGTGATCTCCCTTATTTTTTTAACCGGATCTATATTTGGCTGGTTTGGCCTTTATGGCACTATCGTTATGATCTTTGCCTTTTTATGCTGCGTTGGGATAACGTATCCAAATACATCCGCGCTGTCACTGGCGCCTTTTTCAAAAAATGCCGGTACCGCCGCCGCCTTGATGGGTGCCTTGCAAATGGGGGTAGGTACATTGGTATCCATACTGGTAAGCCAGTTTAAAAGCCGCAGTTCCATACCCATGGCAGGTTTAATGACGGCCGCCGCGTTGCTGGCTTTTTTAATTTTGATGATTGGCAGAAGATTTATAACGGAGCAAATTGACGAGCCGGTTGCAGGTGAAAGGAATAAGATATTAATCCACTAAGTCAATAGATGGGGGTTCATATTTGTTATTCAGAACGCAGTGAAGAATCTTCTGTGCGTGTTAAGTATGCACGGATTGTTATGGTGAATAAGATCCTTAGCTCTCGCTCTGGATGGCAAGACAAAAACAGCCTATTTGTCATTCAACGTAGTGAAGAATCTTCTGCGATTGGCGGCCACTCCATAATATCCTTATTTAAAAACCTCCAGTCTGGGTTTTCCTGTTCTACCAATTTATTCTTTTTACTACGTGACCATCCTTTTATTTCTTTTTCTCTTTCAATGGCATGATTAACATACTGATATCTTTCAAACCATATTAAGTAATAACATTTGTATTTACTGGTAAAACTGTCTTTTGCACCAACACCAAAATAATGTTCATATAATCTCCTGTCCAAATCATTTGTTATACCAACGTATAACACTTCTTTGGTAGAGTTTGTAAGGATGTAGGTATAGAAATTATAGTGTCGCACGCATAAAATTAAATAATTATTTGTCATTCAGAACGCAGTGAAGAATCTTCTGCGCTTGATAGGTATGCGTATTTGCTGGTATGATGAATAAGATCCTTCGCTCTCGCTCTGGATGACAAAAAAATAACAATTGGTTTTAGATTCTATCATGCTTTATGGGTAATCGGCTATTTACTAATTCCCTAACACCTCGTCAATAATCCCAAACTCCTTTGCTTCGGCGGCTATCATCCAGAAATCACGGTCGGATACATCATGGATCTTTTGGTAATCCTGACCGCTGTGGTTGGCAAGGATGGTATAGAGCTCTTTTTTAACTTTCAGCACCTCCCTGGCTGTAATTTCAATGTCGGATGCCGGACCCTGTACACCGCCGAGGGGTTGGTGCATCATCACCCTCGAGTGTGTTAATGCCGCCCGCTTGCCTGCCGCGCCTGCACAAAGCAGCACCGAGGCCATGGAAGCAGCCATGCCGGTACAAATGGTAGCCACATCCGGACTGATCAGCTGCATGGTGTCATAAATGCCGAACCCGGCATATACTGAGCCACCGGGGGAGTTAATATACATCTGGATGTCCTTTTTAGGATCGGCCGATTGCAGGAAGAGCAATTGCGCCTGTATTATATTGGCAACGTTATCGTCAATTGCATTTCCCAAAAAAATGATCCGGTCCATCATCAGACGTGAAAAGACGTCCATCTGGGCCACACGTAATTCACGTTCTTCAGTGATGTAAGGTGTCATCGCATAGGGGAGGGCTGCCTTTTCAACCCGGGAAATATAATTATCAAGCGGCAAAGTTGGGACATGACAATGCCCTGCCGCAAATTTGCGGAATTCAATTTTTTCGGTATTCATAATTTATAGGGTTATCGTTTTATAAAGAAGCTCCTTATTTTTTGACTGAAGCTTTTATACTGATTCTCGCTGAATAGTTTCTGATGCACAGCATCAATTTCTTGTTTAAGCTGGTTGCGGCCATACATTTTAGCTATGCTGTAGGTTTCCATTTGCCATTGCAGTTTTTCGCACAGGTCGGCATTTAGCAATAATTTTGCTTCAAATACCAGCGCATCGCCGGGGGCTGAAAGCTGTAGCAAATGCGCTTCTATTTGTTCCGTCTCAATCAAGGAAGTCCTCATAAGTCAATGATTTTTCTTTAACGGTTTCACGTATTTTTTCCAGGCATTTATATTTCTGAACGGTCGCCGACCTTACGCCTGAGAAGCCAAACAAATTTGCCACATCTGTAAGCGGCAATTGGTCGTAATAAAAGGAGCGGAGCAGGTCCATGCAGCGTTTACCTGCTGTTTCGAGGTAATGCATTATTTTGGTGGAAGATGGCTGTCCGTCATCGTCAGTAGTTGTTATATCAACTCCGTCAATTGAAGTATGCAGCGTATTGTCGCGGTATGTCTTTAGCCACAGGTGTTTTGCTATGCCTGTCAGGTAAGCCTTGTCGTTTGTTTTAAAAGCGATTAGGGAGTTCACCCCCTTTTCATAATAAATAACCAGCGCATCCTGAAAAATATCTTTGGCTTCATCAAAAGAGCCACCCATCTTGCTGATGTATCTTGCCACAGCAGGAAATGTGCTTTTATAAAGCGCTATAAAAAGTTGTTCCCTTTCTGCTCCAGTCCGGGTTAATATATTGATCTCCGGCATAACTTTAACGTTTTAATGATAAGTGGAAATTATTGAGATACTATCACCTTTTTTTGAAATTAATTTAAGACGCACATTAGCAGATCCTAAGCCAGGGTAGCAGGGGAAAGCATGGATTTTCTTTACAACCCATAATATACAACTCACTATTCCTTCACCGCCGTAACCCTCGACCCCTCTTTGCCGCCGGTTTCAAATACCAGGTCCTTATCTGTCAGCTTGGATACCCAAAAGGGAAATATCCTGGT
>JAQNCM010000583.1 GCA_029237615.1 Mucilaginibacter sp. | reverse complement strand
TGTTTTAATTATAGAAGACGAAAAAGCGCTTGCAGAAGAGTTGGAACTTTTTTTAACTAATTACAACTATAAATGTGAGGTTTGTTTTAATGGGAGATCTGCATCCGAAAGAATAGCTGTAAATCTATATGATTTTATATTGATAGATCTGGGATTGCCAGATTATGATGGCCTGGATTTGCTTAATGAAACAAAAAAAAATAACCCGGAGGCCGCATGCATTATTTTAACTGCCCGGGCAGAGGTTTATGACCGCATAAAGGGACTGGACCTGGGAGCTGATGATTATTTGCCTAAACCTTTTTCATTATTAGAGCTTCATAGCAGGATGCAGGCTATAACCAGGCGCAAGTTTGGATTAAAACACCACCTGGTTGAATTAGGGGATTTTATTATAAATCTTACAGACCGCACAATTAATTATGAAAACAATATAATTAATACGATAACAAAAAAGGAATTTGACCTGATAGCTTACTTGTTATTGCATAAAAATCGCACGCTTACCCGTATGCAGCTAAGTGAACACATTTGGGGAAGTATCATAAATAATGATTATGACTCTAACTATATAGATGCCCATATTAAAAATATCCGGAAGAAATTAAATGTGTATGCCCAGCCAGACTGGCTGGAAACTGTAAGGGGCCTGGGTTATAAAATAAAAATTAACGCTTAACCAGTTGAAACTTGAAACCAAACTTACGCTGTTTAATGCCCTTTCAAAACTGGTAATTGTAATCCTGTTTGTATTGTTGCTGCCTTCCGTTATCAAAAGTATTAACCAGGGCTTTACAGACAGCAAACTTAGAAAGCAGAAGAATAAGCTGATTCAAATTATAAAAACCTCCGGTGTAAAAAATTATGTTTACGCAACGTACTCTCCGCTTAAAGAAGAATATTACAGCCTTGATGCAGACTCGTTAAAAGAAAAGCTGGATACTATAAAAAACGAAAAGCGAAAAATTGAAGGTGATACTATTCAATATCGCATATTGAGTTACAATTTTATGGATGGTAAAAGAAAATACCTGCTTGAAATTGGCAAAAGTGTGGATACCATTGGCGAAACAACTTCTCCGCTGCAAAATATAGCTTTTGAGATATTAATAGGCATGGTGCTTTTAACCATAATTGCCGACCAGGTTTATACTGGTTATGTGTTGAGGCCACTAAGCCTGATCATTAAAACAAAGCTTATTGGACGGAAATTCCCCAATTTTGGTTCCTATGTGGAAGTAAAAACCAGTACCTCTGATTTTCAATACCTGGATATAAGTATCCATAAAATGGTCGAAACCATTGAGCAAACTTTCCAAAAGGAGAGGGAGTTTATCTCTAATGCATCCCATGAGATCATGACACCCATCTCCATACTTCAGTCAAAGATTGAAAATATGTTTGAGCGGGAGGATATTGTGGACGATCTTAAGGTAAGGCTGCTTGAGATGCAAAAAATACTTAACCGGTTAAAAAGTATTACCAAAACTTTATTACTGATCTCACAAATTGAAAATGAACAATTTTTGAAAGAAGATAAAATTAAAGTTATTGATCTGCTGCAGGAAGCACACGAGGAAATATCAATAAGGCTACAGGACAAAAACATTAATTATGAGCTTTCAATACCTGAAAACTGGTTTTTTATGCACATTAATAAGTTTTTACTATTTAATCTTTTTTTTAACCTGATCAACAATGCTATAAAGTATAACCGCGAGTCAGGCGATATAAATATTATCGGTACCCAGGAAAATAACGCTCTTGTTATTAGCGTTATTGATACCGGCATCGGGATAACGCCGGAAGAAATGCCTTATATTTTTAACAGGTTTAAAAAATTCAGGCAATCATTACAACAGGATAGTTTTGGACTGGGTTTACCCATTGTAAAATCAATTGCTGCTTTTCACCATATCGAAATTGAAGTGCAGTCTGAAAAGGATAAGGGTAGTACTTTCAAACTGATTTTTCCATCGGGATTGATTGAGATCAATCCATATTAAAGAAGAGTTTTATTTAAACATATTAAAGAAGAGTTTTATTTAAAAAAGTGCTATTTTATTTTTTTATTTGAATAAACCTTATAGTCAATTTTAAGTCTAACAAATAAAAACTTTATCAAATAAAAACCTGTTCATATTGTACTATTAAATGTTATGAAAAATTTATTCAAATACACTTCAGGATTGTTTTTAGCCGCGCTGCTTTCTATATTATTTGTTGCTAACGCCGATGCTCAGCGCGGTGCGTTCCGCGGCGGCGGCGGTGGTTCCGTTCGTATAGGAGGTAGCGGAGGGGGAATTGGTTTTGGCGGCGGGAGCCGGGTAGGTGTCGGCTATGGCGGCTATTATCGGGGCGGTGGTTATGGCTACGGCTATGGCTATTATGGTTATCCGCACCTGGGGTTTTATTTAGGCGTATTGCCTTACGGATATTACCCATTTTATTATGGCGCTGATCCGTATTATTACGCCGATGGCATATTTTATGCACCTTATAATGGTGGATACCAGGTTACAACTCCTCCTGTGGGAGCCGCTGTGCCATCTCTTCCCCGCGGTGCCAAGTCGATCATGATCGATAACCAACAATATTATGAATACAATGGCGTATACTACAAAATTGTACTTAATGATAAGGGTGAAAAAGTTTACGTTGTTGCCGGTAAAGACGGTGTTTTAAATACCGATGGTGCCACTGCTCAGGATGATGTAGCTCCAAAAGTTGGCGATGTTGTTAACCAATTGCCTGATAATTGCCGCAAGGTGTCTTTAAACGGAAAAAAATATTTTGTTGCTCCGGATGATATCTATTATGAGCAGATCAAAGATGAGAACGG
>JAQNCM010000652.1 GCA_029237615.1 Mucilaginibacter sp. | reverse complement strand
CCGGACGAAGCCGATGTAGTTGCTCGAAGTATGACCGGAGTTGCTTAATTGTCTCGGTACGCGCGTCCTCACTCATCTTCGGCCAGGCACCACCAAGTTCCACTCCCGGAAGTCGCTCCATCAGCATCCAACCCTGCGGTTTCTCGTCGTCGGTATCGGAATGAACCTCGATGATGGCGGGGATGGGGATCGAAGTATGGTGCCGGACGTATTCCATCGCTTCTACCTCTCGTTGGATTCGCCACCACGTTCCCTGCTTGCGGACTGTGTTGGGACCTTCGAAAGTGACCCGGCCAGCGGCTCGCAACGTGCGAGGGGCATGAAATGGTGCGCTAGCTACCGTCATTGTGGCGATGTCTCTGAGGATATTTGTTTGATGGTCTTGGGTGCGCGAATGATCAAGAGGTGAAACCGAGGACGACCTTCTGAAACGCACGAAAAGCAAAAAGCGGGCTCAACGGGCTCAACAGAATCACCGACATGATCCGTCATGTATATAAGCGAGAGGCTGGATACTCTAGGCCCGGTTGATTGTCCTCAACACAGATAAGTTCAAAACCTATACAATCTTTTTCCCAGGCCATAAACTCCGTCAATCAAAACTCAGAGTCCGGGGAATGTCTCCATCCTCAATTGCATCCCGTCACATCCCATACACCCCAGCCTTCAGAGTCCCCTTGTCTTTGGGGTCTTGCGGCATCCCACTCCCAAGTCTTCATCAGCCATTCGAAATCCATCTCTACTTCAGTAGGCCGTAAGGGCCTCTCGCTATCGCCTTGGTCCTCCTGATCCACCTCATTGCTCTTGCCGTTGATCTCGCTACAACACCCCTGATCTTCCATGACAACGTCGTCGTTTATCTCCGTACTGTCCTCCTGACCCTCCACGGGAGCGTACTCGTTACACTCCTCCCTCTGGTGTTCGCTGAGGTCTAGATCGCTTTCATCCTCCTCCATGTCCTCCGTGTTGTCATCTTCGTCGCAGTCCCAGTTATATTCTGCATCGTCGGAGTCGGTCCAGCCACCATATGATTTCAGAAGCTTGACAGCACCGCTGCGCCCATTTCTTTCTGCGAGCCTGACGGCAATGATGTAATTCATTCTATAGGGGTCATCAATCCGGGCTCCCCCTTGTAGAAGCAAATGCAGCATTTCGAGGCGCCCATTTTCCGCAGCCCCCGCTAGCGCAGTCCTGCCTTTGAAGGCAGCTCTCGCTGCATTTGGATCTGCGCCCTTCTCGAGCAGCCTCTGTGCGATTCCTAGATATCCCTGAATCGCCGCAATCTGCAGCGCCGTCGCGCCCTTGTTGTAAGCCGCCGGGACATTGACATCGGCGCCCATTTCCAAGAGGATCTCGATCAATTCCAAGTGCCCCATCCCGACTGCTCGTTGCAAAGCCGTTCGTGACTCGTCTCCGCTCGCAGTCTGATTAACGTCGGCGCCAGCTTGAAAAAGGTCCCGTACTAATTGGACTTGTTGATCATCCACTGCTGCTTCAAGTGCAGTCATTTCCGTTCCCCTGTATTCGTATTCTATATTGACGGCTGCTCCAACATTCATTAAGTCTCTCGCTAGAGTATAATGACCGTAGCATATCGCGGCGGCAAGAGCACACCCAGTGTCATCACGGTCCCAGGCCGTCGCGCCGAGGAGCATCCGGAACATGTCAACGTCTTCTTCTTCTTCGATTTCTTCTAGCGCAGTCACCAGCACTGAGCCCGTCGGATCCTCGGGGTCGCTAATCCACCAGTGCAAGGACTTCCCCATGTTAACGCAACAGGATTTTATTTTTGGGCAACCTCTTGGATCAATGCCTGCGTCGAGAAGTATGCGAACAATACCATGATTTGTCTCCAAAACGGCCATATTCACGGCTGTGCAACCTGAAGCCCCTGGAAACAGCCCGCCGGGCCCTGCATGCCGTGCCAACTCAAGACAGTGTTGAAGTATGTTGCTCTTGCCAGTCCTGAGGCTTCCCCAGACTGCGGCATTGAGTGTGTTCTCGGTAACGAAAGCTCCGCTATCGATAAAGCATTTTGCCAACTCGATGTTTCCCCTGGATACTGCCGCGTCCAATGGCGTAGGGATGTCCGGGTTTTTGGAGAGCCAGTATCGCTGAGTAACGTCGATGCTATGTCCCAGGAGCAATGCGGTAAGATCCCTGTCTTCTGCAAGTATTGCTGCAGAGAGAAGTTTCGGTCCGTCGTTGTGAATGATACCTGGTAAAATTCCTGCATTTTCCAAAAAGTGTGCCATCTCCATGCTGCCGATCCCGTTTATGGACTCTGTCAGGGTAGCTTGAGCGGAGTACAGCATTCGAGCTATCTCGACTCTTCCCCCTTCAATGGCCAATCGGAAAGCATTGCTGCTGATCGGAGCTCCCTTAGCCAGCACCTCCGAGCATAGTTCCACTCCGGATGTATCTTTGCAAAAGGAGGTGATCGTCCCGAGCAGCGAACCGGACGAAAAGTCTCTGCCCACAGCGGCGTTCGCGTCCGCAAGGAGGACATCAGCACCGGCGTTCAGTAGAGTCCTAGCGATTTCACTATTACCCCCACGGCAGGCTAGTACCAATGGGAACATGGATGAATCAACAGCTAGATTGACCGCAGCCCCGCGAAGTAAGAGGAATTCCGTCATTGTGAGGTCTCCGTAAAATGCTGCGAGGCCCAGGGCTGTCGTCCACTTTGGACCCCCATCGTCGGTGTATATTTGCGGAGTGTTGATATCAGAACCTGGATGGTCGAGTAGAGTCTCAGCCAATTCGATGTTATTTTCCAGGCTGACAAGATAACCAATGGCCGTCCACTGCCAGCGCTTATTCTCCTCCGAGTCAATGACATGGAGCGGAGCGTGGACATCAGCGCCAGCATCCAGGGCCAACTGTAACCATTTCTTGTCGCCAGTTTTCAGAGCAAGCTGCAGGCACTGCGATGAAGCACGAGCTCCATTATTGATCAGATCTTCTGCGAGCTCTCGGTGTTTACTCCCAAATGTTAGGACAAGAGCGTAGCTCCCGCTAACCCCGTCTTCGTCGTTGATTCGCGGCTTCTGTTTGTGTGATAGGAGCAACTGAGCTATTTTGAAAGACAATCTGTGGTCTTTGATGCTTGCAGCGAATTCAAGAGGTGACATCGTTGTGTAGAGTCCATCAATGGGCATGTCGACGTTGACGCCAAAATCGAGCATGCTTCGCAGCAAAGCAACCTCTCCAAGTCTCAGGGCGCTGGCGAAAAGCTGGTCCGTGATAGCTGCAATAATTGTGCCTTGCACCAAATCCAAGCGCTTGAGCTGTTCGAGACCACCCATTCCGGATTCTCGGAATAACTCAAGTACGCGTTTATCGTGGATTTCAGCAAGCTTTTCGATCGGTACATCGTAGAACCCCTCGTGAAACGTGAAGTTGTTTGAAAGGAGGAATAGTTGTATCATTAGAGCTTCTGTCATTCCCTTTGTATCTGTTGAGCGGCAGAGGGCGTTTGCGAATTCCTGATGCTGGCCATGGCACTCCTCGGGCATAATTGTGCCGAGCACCGTAGCTGTCCAAGAGCTGCTCCGGTTTGTCCGCAGGATATCGGTTCTGTTCCACCGTAAAAGTCCACCGAGGCTTCTCATAATTTCCCCGGTAGGCCATGGACAAGATGCGGTTCCGGCCGCGATCAATGGTGCAGTCGATAGGGGTCGTCCTGTAGCTTCTGTGGTAAAGATATGATGTCAGATAAGTTTGGTGACGGACTATCA
>JAQNCM010000508.1 GCA_029237615.1 Mucilaginibacter sp. | reverse complement strand
AATCTATAGAGTTTTAGTCATAATTTTCTCCTATTGTAATTATGTGTACTATATTTATTAGTAATTTTTCCAGAAATTTCCCCATGAACCACCAAACGGAGGCTTTCCACCATAAGCTTTTTCACGTAATTCTTCTCTAGCATTGTACCAATTTTCACCAGTTTCCGCTTGATATGCTAGTATTTCTTCACTAGTAGGTTCGATACCTGTTGCAATGTCCTCGGTTGTAGCAATTCTGTCTTCATGGCCTAAAACGTAAACAACTATAGCATCTTTTACAGCTTCGTATTGTTGTTTATATTTCGCATTTTCAGGATGTCGTTCTGATTTTTGTCTAAAATATTCAACATCTTCTGCTTCTACGATAATTTCTTTATGTTTATTCATTTTATACCACTATCCACGCCACTATGTTTTAAATGCGTATAATGTTTAATTTTAACACCTACTAATCGCATATTTTCACCCTTTTCATCTCCACTATGCGCATCGTATAAAAGGCATACCCAATCATTGATATATAATTCTGTCGTGGAGACATCTTCAAAAATATACATCATCCAATCTAATGAATCGATGTAATATCGGCATGGTTTAAACATGCCAATAGTTTTAAAAATATTAGCCAAATCTTCTAATGTTTCAAATTTTAAATCACTCATAATTTTACTCTATAATATGTGGCACAAATCGTGACGTGTTACCCGTTATGATTTCACCTTCTCGTACTCCAATGCCCGCAAAGTTTCCATCCACGATCCAACTTCCTATAACGGGCCAACCACCTTCAGTAGGTTTAATATCAAATTTTTCTTGGTAAATGTTTTTACCTAATAGTTCATCATCTTGAATTTCCGAAACATCAGTTGAAAATCTGACTCCTCTTCCTTCACGTCCAAAAATAGGCTTAACGACATGAGGTTTACTAAGTGGCTCAATTGATGATTCTAATAAAAGTGGATGGTTTGGATATAATTTCCAAAGTACTGGCAATATAGCCTTATTACTCCACATTGCTTTCCAAACTGGCTCTATCCATAATGTATTAGTTTTAGGAATATTTCTACCAAACTCTTCTTGTAACATCCATTCCCAAGGATACAATTTATACATAATGCGAATTTGTTTATTATTTAAATCAACAAACACTTGACGTTGATTATCCCAACCAATATCTTCAGGCGTAATAAATTGAGGACGCAATCCCGCTTCAGTGGCCAACTCAGCCATATAAGTCGCCGTAGTTACATCTTCGCCAATCGGATCATTGGTTGCCATAATATGAATATTTGTATCTGGTAAATATTTTGCAACATCCTTCCATTTGTCTCCTAGATATTCATGGATTTCATTTGCTTGGCCGTAGGCTGGAAATTTATCCTCTTTCCAAAACCACTGAACTACAGAAGCTTCCAATAATCCAGTAGGTGTATCACAATTGAATTCAAAAAGTTTTGGCTTACCATCTCCATTATAGCCAAGATCAAACCGTCCAAAATTAAGGGCAGGAGGTTCTTTCCTCCAAGTATCAACTAATCTAGGAATAATGTACTCAGGAATGCCAAAATCTGAGAATAAATTATTACTGATAATGTATTCGCCAGCTTTTAAAAACATTTGATACAATGTTTCAGTTGCTTCTTTAATTACCTTTACATCATCTTTGGACAATGTAAAATATGCAGATTCGTGCCAGTAACTAATTCCGTCAATCGTATGCCAAATTAATCCTTGGTCTTCTACTTTTTTCTGCCAACCTTGTCGTGGCTCAATGGTGAAACGTTGCATGATTACCCTCCAAAGCTTCCAGAATGCCCACCAAAGGATTCACCGGATGAGCCAAAGCCTCCACGTGAAACCGTTGGAGACGCATGCGAATAATTTATACCAGACATTGGTCTAGCAGAACCGGCAGTCATATCAATCGTTTGCCCCACTGATCTAACATATGATCCATTATGGATATAGAACCAATAGTAATAAGGGAATGGACTAGGTTGGATTATAGTCGTGCCTCCCATTTTGGCTGTAGGAGTCCCCGCAACTTTCGTACACTTGGCATCATCCACACGGATATTGGTGACAGGATCAATACACACTTGTGCGGGCTTGTCATCGTTTTCAGCACAACCATTGAGAACTAGCAACAATGCGGTCAATGATGGAATCAGTACAAAATCTATCTTTTTCATATAATTCTCTCTTATTTTTCTTGCGCTCTGATAAATTTCAACATATCTAACACAGCAACAATGTCACTAAATTCCCAATTAGCCTTAGTAAATGCCATTATCATCCGGGTTGTATTCTCATGGGTTGGGTTCAGCAACTCATCTTCAGTGATATATCGACAAAAAACATTATTGCAATATGCCGAAAATCTTATGGCAGTTTTTTCATGAGGATTGTAAGTTTCAAGTTTTACATTACCCAACTTGAATCCTTCCGTTTTATACGACTGAAATATTTTACAACTCATAATATATCCCAAAATATCTTAGCGTCATATCAAATGCTCACAATTTCAAATTTTCCACCCACACCTGCGCTATGCGCAGAGGCTGCTTCCAAACATTTTGTAATTTTTTCTTCAGGTGTTAATGGTAAATCCTTAACAGCATACATACAG
>JAQNCM010000684.1 GCA_029237615.1 Mucilaginibacter sp. | reverse complement strand
TCTGTACGCGGCCGCGCTGGAGGTCGATCCGACCCTGATCGAGGATGCGATGACGCGGCGCGTGCTGATCGCCACGCCGACGACGCTCGTCGCGATGATGCAGGCGGTCGCCTACGGCTGGCAGCAGGAGCGCGTCGCCGAGTCGGCCCAGGCCGTGGCCGAGACGGGCCGCGAGCTGCACTCGCGGCTGGTCAAGCTGTCGACGCTGTTGGCCAAGCTGGGCACCCGCCTGAACGGCGCCGTCCAGGCCTACAACGACACGATCGGCTCCTACGAAGCCAGGGTGCTGCCGGGTGCGCGGCGGTTCGCCGACCACGGCGCGGTGTCCGAGGGGCGTGAGCTGCCGCCGCTAAGCGCCGTGTCGATCAGCGCCCGGTCGGTGCCCGCGGCGCTCGCGGCCGAGGGCGACGCGCCGGCAGAGGAGCCGCTCAGCGCGCCCGTCGAAGAGGTCCGCGCGCTGCGCCTGCGAGCCGCGGAATAGGGTTCCCACCTACTCCGAGTTCGGGCGCTGGGTGGCGGGCTGGGGGCTCACCCGGGGCACCGCGACAGCCGTCTGCTGCGCGTCGGAGCGAGGCTTTGCGCTCTCCGGCGTGGCCAGTAGGAACCACGCAGCGATCGAGACCAGAAGCGAGCCGCCGGCCGCCAGCCCGAGCGCGGGTCGCGGACCGAAGAGCAGCGTGCTGGCGCCGCCCAGGACGATCCCGATGCCCGGGACGATCCGGCCGGTCGATTCGACGAAGCTCATCATCAGCGTCATCAACTCATCGCTCACCAACTCCTGGATGGCGGTGCGCGCGGCAACGACATTGACGCCGTTGCCGGTGCCGGCAACCGCGCTCGCGACGACCGCCACGGCGATCGTCGGGGCCGTGGCCATCAGCGCGAAACCGAGGCCGAGGGCGCTACCGCTGAGGCTCAGGAGCGCCCGCGTGGACATGCCGCGGAAGCGCGCGTACAGCGCGGAGCCGACCAGCGCGCCCGCGCCCCAGGCGGCGAGCAGGCTCCCGTAGCCGCTCGCGCCGGTATGCAGCGACCGGGACGTGAACACGATCTCGACCGGCAGCGAGATGGTGAAGAACACGAGCGCGATCGCTTCGAGCACAAGCAGCCGGCGGAGGGTCGGCGTGCGCGCAGCGTACCTCAGCGCCGTACGGAGCCCGGCGCCGGCCACCTGTCCGCCGCCCGGCTCTGTCCGAGGTTTGACGCCCGCCAGCGTGAGCGCCATCAGCGCAAACAACCCCGCGTTCAGCAACAGCACGGTGCTGGCGCCGTTGGCGGCGACGATCGCGCCGCCGATCCCCGGTCCGACCATCAAGCAGACCATGAAAGCCGTGTTCAGCAGCGCGTTCGCCTCCCGTAGGAAGCCGGCAGGCGCCGTCGCGCGGGCGCTCGACGCGAAGACGATCGCGCTGACGGTCACCGCGGCCGCGCCGTCAATCAGCGTTAGAACCAGAATCGGTCCTACCGCGAGGTGGGTGACGCTCCATGCGAGCGCGAGCGAGACCACCGCTTCGAGCGCGTACAGCGCCGGCAGGACCCCGCGGGTGGGCAGCCGAGCGACGCGCGCGACGATCGGCGGTGCGATCACCCCAGGGATGACCTGGGCGCAGAGGAACAGCGCGGCAGCCCCGGCCGCCGAGTGGGTGTGGCGATACACGGCCACCGTCAGTGCGACGGCGGCCAGCTGCAGCGCCAGCGCGTTCAGGGCGAACGCCACCAGCAGCCGTCGGAAGATGCCCAGCCTCAATACCAGACGCACGAGCGGCTCCCGGCGCTCCCGGTCGGAGCGGATTCGACTTTCAGCAACGGTGTTCCCAGATCCTCAAATCCGCAAATGCGATCGTGCCGGAGCGCGGCACCCTGCGCCCTGCCACCCGCCCCGCGCGACACACGGACGGAGGATCGCCCTTTTGGATCGACGGGACTATCGTAAGCGCGCCCGACCGAAAGCGCCAGCCCCGCCCGTGACATCTGACAACGCCAGCACGAGCTCGTGACATCTGACGAAACCGCCAGCGCGCCAGAACCCCACTCGGCGCACTGGCTGGGGCAGGACTTCCGCGACGCGTGGTGGGATCGAGATCAGCTGGAGCTGATCGCCTCGCGGCTCGAGCTGAGCGCGGTCGAGCAGGTGCTCGATGTCGGCTGCGGCATCGGCCACTGGAGCTTCCTGCTCGCGGCGGTGCTCGACCCGGACGCCCGGTTCATCGGGGTCGACCGCGAGCCGCAGTGGATCGCCAAGGCCACGAGCCGTGCCGTCGAACGCGATCTCGCCGGCCGGATGCGCTTCGAGCACGGCGACGTCGGCAAGCTCCCGTTCGAGGACGAGAGCTTCGACCTCGTCACCTGCCAGACGGTGCTGATGCATCTCGCCGACCCGCGGGCCGCGATCGCTGAGATGATCCGGGTCACCAGGCCCGGCGGGCTCGTCCTGGCCGCAGAGCTCAACAACCGCGTCGCCTGGCTGCTCGACCACAGCGTCAGCGCGGGCGCGTCAATCGAGGACAGGATCGACCTGATCCGCTTCGGCCTGATCTGTGAGCGCGGAAAGGCCAGCCTCAGAGAAGGCGACGAGGCGATCGGCAGCCTGGTGCCCGGCTACTTCGCGCAGGCCGGAATGACAGACGTGGAAGCGGTCATCTCGCAGCGGACACCGGTGCTGTATCCGCCGTACGCCAGCGAGCAGCAGCAGGTGCTGCTCGGCTACGTGCTGGACCCGGAGACCTGGATCGGCTCGCGTGCGATGCGGCGCCGGTACTTCCTCGCGGGCGGCGGCATCGAGTCGGAGTTCGAGGCGGCCTACGGGCGGCGGCTGCGCGAGCACGACCAAGTCGTCGATGCGATCCGCGCCGAGACCTTTCACCTGACCGGCGGCTTCAACCTGTTCCTGACCTCGGGACGTCGGCCGAGCTAACGGGCCGCCGCGGAGACCGCTCGGCGCCACGCACGGCCGAGTCAGCTTGGGCTCGTCCGCCGGGCCTCCCAC
>JAQNCM010000567.1 GCA_029237615.1 Mucilaginibacter sp. | reverse complement strand
CTGAGAAAATGGCCGCCTATAGTTTAACTCCTGCAGATGTTATTGCGGCACTAAACGCCCAAAACGTACAGGTAGCGGCTGGAACTGCAGGCGTACCACCGCAGGCATCCACCCAAACCTATGAATTGGGTATCCTGGTACATGGCCGCTTAAGCAAGGTATCCGAGTTTGAAAACATAATTGTAAAAACCATTCCCACAACCGGAGCATTGGTTTATATGAGAGACGTAGCACGTGTTGAACTTGGTAAATTTACTTTCTCGAGCAATTCCTTTGTTGACGGTCACCGTGCCTCTTACCTGCAAATTTACCAGGCGCCGGGAAGCAATGCGTTGCAAACAGCACAGGGTGTATATGATGCGTTAGCCAAACTGAGACAAACTTTCCCTGCTGATGTTGAGTACAGCGTTCCTTTTGAATCGGTAACGGTAGTAAAAGTGTCTATGCAGGACGTTGTCGGAACCTTATTAAAAACACTTGGCCTCGTTGCTGTGGTAGTATTCCTGTTTTTGCAGACATGGCGATCCACGCTAATTCCTGTACTTGCTATCCCGGTTTCGATATTTGGTACCTTCTGCTTTTTTATCCCGTTAGGCTTTACTATTAATACGCTAACCATGTTTGGTTTTGTGCTGGCGATAGGTATAGTTGTGGATGATGCTATCATTGTAGTGGAAGCGGTACAGCACTATATTGATCACGATAAGATGTCGGCCAAAGAAGCGACTTATCAGGCCATGAAGGATATATCGGCACCGGTAATAGCTATCGCACTGATCCTGGCTGCGGTGTTTGTGCCGGTGGGGTTCATTCCGGGCATAGTGGGTCGTTTATACCAGCAATTTGCAATTACCATCGCTATTTCCGTAATGATATCCGCATTTATCGCGTTATCATTAACCCCTGCCTTATGTACCTTACTGTTAAAACCAACCGATAAAAACAGAAAGCCCAACTTGTTAGACAGGTGGTTTGCTAAATTCAATGCCTGGTTTGACCGCGTAACTGACAAATACACTAATGGGGTAAAAAAGAGCATTGCCGCTTCCAGGTATGTTATCATTTTACTGCTATGTATTTGCATTGGCACGTACTTCATGTTCCAGGCAAAGCCGTCAGGGTTTATTCCTTCGGAAGATGATGGAAACTTATATGTTACCTTTCAGTTGCCACCTGCCTCATCAACCGCTCAGTCTGTTGAACTAATGTCAAGGTTGATGAAAGTAGTAGGTTCCACGCCGGGTGTAGCACATTATGCAGCTTTATCAGGCCTGAATGTTGTAACCAATGCAAGCAACTCGAATAACGGTACCATCTATTGTCAGCTTGCTCCATGGGATGACCGTTCCAGTTCAAGCGAGCAGGTACCCGGCATCATCAGCGTTATGCAAAAACGCATCGCCGATGCCGGCATCAAAAACGCAAATGTGGAAGTAATACAGCCATCTCCGCTACCAGGGGTTGGTACTACCGTTGGTTTTAGCGTGCAGATTGAGCAGCGCAGCACTACTGATGATATACATGCCTTTGAAAAAGTAGTTAACAGGTTTGTAGCCGAGGCAAATAAGAATCCTGCTATATCCGGTTCATTTAGCTTTTTTACTGCGCACACGCCGAATTATAATCTAACGGTCGACCGCCAAAAATGTGAAAAACTGGGTGTAAATATTGCCGATGTTTTCACTACCATCCAGGCATTTATGGGCAGTTTGTATATAAATGATTTTACAACCTACAACCGAACTTTCCATGTGGTTGTTCAGGCTGATACCGGGTTCCGTGCAAATATTGCAGAAATGAATAAATATTATGTGCGTAACCAGGCCGGTACCATGGTGCCATTGGGCACATTGATCAGTTATGCGCCTACAGAGGCTGCACCATTGATATCACACTTTAATATATTCCGTTCCGCCGAAATTGATGGCTCTTCAAAGCCGGGATACAGCAGCAGCGATGCCTTAAAAGCGGTGCAGGATATTGCTTCAAGGACGCTGCCCGAAGGGTATACTTATGAGTTTTCGGGCCTGAGCTATGAAGAGGTAAAGGCAGGGTCGACCACTATTTATATTTTCATGTTCTCCATTACGTTCGTATTTTTGTTCCTTGCTGCGTTATATGAGAGCTGGTCGGTTCCGTTCTCTGTACTGTTGGCTGTTCCTGTGGGCGCGTTTGGGGCTATATTTGCACTTATACTTGTACCGGGCCTTACCAATAACGTTTATGCGCAAATAGGATTAATAACCCTGATAGGACTAGCCGCCAAAAACGCCATTTTAATTGTTGAATTTGCCAAAGTAAGGGTAGACCGGGGCGAGGACCTGCTTAAATCAACCCTTGATGCCGTAAGGCTTCGTCTGCGGCCAATTATCATGACTTCGCTGGCCTTTATACTGGGGGTGCTGCCGCTGGTATTAGCAACCGGGGCTGGAGCAGTGGCCCGCAGAACCATTGGCTATACTGTTTTGGGAGGGATGCTTGCCGCTTCATCCATTGCTATTTTTATTGTGCCGGTGCTTTATGTGGTGATAACACGTTTATCTTACGGTAAAGATTATTTGGATTATTTAAAATCCCACCACCATGAACTGATGGAAAAAGCGAAAAAAGTTGAAGAACAAAATATTGATCCTGAACTGGAATATGAGATCAAAAAATCCCGTGAACTGGACAAACCTGATCAAATATGATTGCGAATACATTTATTAAGAGACCGGTAACTGCAATCGTTATATCCCTGGTATTAATGATTTCAGGAACTATTTGTCTTTTTAACCTGGCTGTTGACCAATATCCAAATATCTCTCCGCCCAGCGTAGGCATAAATGCCTCGTATACGGGCGCAGATGCCCAAACTGTTGAACAAACCGTTGCTGTACCTATTGAAGAAGCCGTAAACGGTACTCCCGGGATGGAATATATGCAGAGTACCAGCACAAACACAGGCAGCGTTGGTATAAGGGTAACTTTTAATATCGGCACCAATGTTCAGATAGCTGCACTTAATGTTCAAAATCGTGTTGGTATAGCCACGCCAATCTTGCCTGCGGTGGTAAGCAAGCTGGGTGCAACAGTACGTGCAAGTAATCCGGATCAGTTAATGCTGATCGCCATTTATTCGCCAAAGCATACCCATAATATTACCTTCCTGGATAATTATACCAATATATTTATCCAGGATGCAATTTTGCGTGTGCCGGGAGTGGGGGACGTAAGTGCACGTACTGATAATTTCAGTATGCGTGTATGGATGAACCCGGATAAAATGGCATCCTATAGCTTAACACCTGCCGACATTGTTAATGCTTTAAATGCGCAAAATGTTTACGTTGCAGCAGGATCGGTGGGCGCCCCGCCTCAAAGGTCTACGCAAACCAATGAAATTGGTATACTTGTTAATGGCATGCTTAACAAGGCTGCCGACTATCAGAAAATAATCGTAAAAACAATACCGGGAACGGGGAAACTGGTTTATTTGAGAGATGTAGCAAGGGTGGAATTGGGGAAATTCACTTTTTCAAGCAATGCATTTGTTGACGGAAACAGGGCATCTACTATCCAGGTTTTTCAATCTCCCGGAAGTAATGCGCTTCAAACTGCCGATAACATTTATGCAGCACTCGCCAGGCTGAAAAAAACTTTCCCTGCCGACGTAGATTATATAGTTCCCTTTGAATCGGTGACCATCATCAAGGTTTCTATGCAGGAGGTGCTGGGCACACTGCTAAAGGCGCTTGGTTTGGTGGCAATCGTTGTATTTCTTTTCCTGCAAAACTGGCGGTCAACAATTATCCCGATCTTAGCTATCCCGGTATCAATTTTAGCTACTTTTTGTCTCTTTATACCACTAGGCTTTACCATTAACACATTAACGATGTTCGGCTTTGTGCTGGCCATTGGTATTGTGGTTGATGATGCGATTATTGTAGTCGAAGCTGTACAGCATTATATTGATGAGCAACATATGTCGCCCAAAGAGGCTACTTACCATGCAATGAAAGAAATTTCCGCGCCGGTGGTTGCCATTGCGCTCATCCTGGCATCGGTATTTGTGCCGGTGGGTTTTATACCCGGTATTGTTGGAAGATTGTACCAGCAGTTTGCCATAACAATAGCTATTTCGGTAATGTTCTCTGCTTTCATTGCACTATCGTTAACACCTGCCCTTTGCACGTTATTGTTACGGCCTTCGCATCATGAAGGTACCAAACATAACTTCCTCGAGAAGTTTTTCAACTGGTTTAATGGTGGTTTCGAAAAGATGACCCTTAAATATTCAACCGGTGTAAAAAAGAGTATAAAAAATTCAAGATTCATCGTCATCCTGTTGGTATGCATTTGTGCCGGAACTTATCTTTTATTTAGAAATAAACCGTCCGGGTTTGTACCTTCCGAAGACGGCGGACGTTTGTTTGTTACTTTTCAGTTGCCCGATGCTTCTTCCACTACGCAATCAGTAAAAGTGATGGAGAAGCTGATGAAGATAGTAGGTTCTACTCCGGGGATATTACATTATACAGCAATATCAGGTTTTAATATACTTGGTGGTGCGGGGTCAAATACCGGATCAATGTTTTGCATGCTCACACCCTGGGATGAGCGTACCACGCCTGCCACACAAATCCAGGGTTTAATGGACGCAATTAAAAAAAAGGCAGCGAAAGCCGGGATAAAAAATGCAAATGTTGTTACAATTCAACCGCCGCCAATAAGGGGTATTGGACTGGCCGCAGGTTTCAGTATGCAAATTGAAGAAGGAAATTCAACCGATGATATTCATGCCTTCGAAAAAACTGTTCAGAAATTTGTTGCAGCAGCAAAAAAGATTCCGGCCATCTCCACCTCGTTCTGCTATTTTTCTGCACACACACCCAGTTACGATCTTACGGTTGATAGAGAGAAATGTGAAAAGCTTGGTGTTAATATTTCGAGTGTTTACTCAACAATGCAGGCCTATATGGGCAGTTTGTTTGTAAACAATTTTACTTTGTATAATCGTACATATCACGTTGTAATACAGGCTGATACACAGTATCGGGCACTGATTGGCAATATGAATAAGTACTATGTACGTAACCAGGCCGGCTCTATGGTACCTCTTAGTACAGTTATTAATTATAAACCGGATATTGCTGCACCACTTATCTCTCACTTTAATATCTTCCGTTC
>JAQNCM010000595.1 GCA_029237615.1 Mucilaginibacter sp. | reverse complement strand
ATGAGAAGTTGGACCTTCTCGACCAGGCCATGGCGACCATGATCACCATGTGGCACGGACGCGACGGACAAGCGCTACGTGGCGAACTGCTGCGTGGCCAGTCCGCCGATCACCCCTCGCTGCAACTGGCCGACCTCGTCAGCGGGGCCGCCCTGGCCGCCACCCGTCACGACGATGCCAAGGTAGGTTCCCCGGAAGACCTGGAGCTGGCGGTGCGACAGCTGTTCCTGCCTGAAAGTGTCCTCATTCCGCCTCGGGAGATGCGCGGGTAAGGAGCCGACCACCCTGCCGCCCTCCCTTGGTCTGGCTGGTGACCCGGTTTATACATGACCTGGGGAGGGGCGGGTGGGGTAGTTGTGAGGGGGGCGTGGAGTGACAGACCCAGCTGAGACGATTCGGTGGTGTCCAGTTCTTCCGAGCGGATCTTCGAGGATGCGGTGGCGACCGGCCGACGCAACGCTGTCACGATTGAGATGGCTCGCCGTCACTGTCTGAACATGCGGTTCGTTGAGTTCGGGGGGCAGGGACTGGCGGAGGCCCAGACCGGTCTGCCGATCAACATGCGCCGTGTGGAGTGCCCGGTGGCTCATGGTGGGGCGTCGTCGAACCTGGAGTGGATCGCCACCGATTTCTTCCGGGATCACTGCGTCGGTTGTGGGAGTCGCCGGCCGACGGGCGAGGTCCCGAACCTTGCCACGGTGGTGGAGGAGCGTGACGCGGAGGCTGCGCGGGCCGCTGCCGAACAGGAACTGGAGACGCTGCGCCTGCACACGCAGTGGGTTGAGCGTGCGGAACGCCGGCGGGGACTTGTCGCGGTGTCCGATCCTGCGATGGCTGGCGCGCTGGCGGATATCGCCGTGCTGGACACCGAGCCCGGCATGGACCGTGATCAGGAGGCGTGCGCGAAGGCGCTGGCGCGGCTGATCGCGCTGGCACAGCAGGCCCCGGCGATGTTCACCCGGGATGTCGTGGATCTGGCTGGCAGTCTTGCTGAATACCACGGCGTGACCGTGCTGTTCACGCCGCTGCGTCACCTGGCCCGAGTTAGGGTGGAGTTCACCAGGACAGTCCTTGACGCGGCGCTCGCGGTACTGCGGCAGCGCGTGGCGGTCGAGGCCGGGCGGTGTGTTGCCGACATGCCGGACGGGCTTGCTGGTGAGGACTTCGACGCCGACATCGTCCGCAGTCTGGTGTATCTCGCCGAGCCCGTCAGTGACCGTTTCATGGGTCGTCACCGCGACGGTGTGGGGGATGCGAGCGGGCTGCGAGCGGCGGCCGCGAAGGCGCCCGGTCTCGTGGTGAAGGTGGTGCGGGAGATGCTGCCGTCCCCAAAGCCGCCTGTGTCGCTGGTAGTTCCTGCTGGATCCCGGCAGACAGCCGGTGTGGCGGGAGGTGACGCCAGTCGAGGGGCCGCTTCCGCGGCGGTCCGTGCGCTGGCGCACACCCACCCTGGGGTTGCCGAGCAGCTCATCGCTCCGCTCGTGCTGAACCTCGGCGTCGACGCCGATGGCGCCCACGACCGTGAGCCGTTGGGGCATGCCCAGGCGGCGTTGGCGTCATGCGTGCTGTGGGGTGTGGGTGACGTGCCCGGACAGTTGGAAGCTGCCGGCCGGTCGGCGGGCAGTGAGCTGCGTTCCCGTCTGTTCGGGGTGTTCCAGCAGACTCAACGTCTGATCGATCCCCGTGACCCGTGGCCCGTGCCGGGCGATCCCCGGCCGGGGAACGAGCAGCGGCGCACGATCTTCACTTTGCTGATGTCGGTCTGCCTGGCCCGGGCCGGCGGCGACTGGGGCGATGAGTGCCGGTTTGACGCGGCGAACATGGTGGAGAGTCTCGCTGGCATCGAGCCGGCCTGGGCCGCCGGAGATCTGACGGGCGTGCTGGGCACGGTGGTCACCGTCATCGAGAAGGAGTCCGGACAGGCGTCCACGACTGCGGGATCCGTGCTGACGAGTACGGACAGCACACTGCCGCAGCTTTTGGCGATGGAGCAGATGGGCCGGCAGCACACCATCGCCGCCACCGTCCGGGATCTGCTGAAAGCCGTGGAAACCATCGCCGGCACGGACCCGGCGGGCGTGTGCGAAGCGATCACCGATGTGATTACCGCCGAGCGCGACGCCGAGCGCGGTCCGGACGTCGTGCGAAAGCTGCTGCCCGTTCTGGGAGGCATCGGCAGACGCCATGGGGACCAGCCCGGGCTCTTGCTCCGGATCCTGCCGGTCCTGCACACCTACATCCTCGACGCGGATGTGCTGCTGCGGTCTGCCGCTTTGCAGGCTTGGAGCGAGATCGGCCAGGACCACCCGCTGCCGTCCAGCATTGCGGACCTCTTGCCGGCCCTTTTGACCGACCTCCATGCCGGGGTCGTCCATGCCGTTATGGACGCCGCACGGCGCCTGGAGTGGAGCGACGAGGACCGGGTCGAGCTTCTGACCCACGCGGTGAAGGTGTGCCAGGTACTCGATGCCCGCCAGCACACCGCGACGGTGAAGAAGGCGATCGAGGCCGCGTGGAAGCTGTCGGACGGCAACGAGCGGCTGAGAGCTTTCGTCGAGCCGCTCATCCTGGACAACGCCGGCGGCCTGGACTCCTACGACCTGCGCGATGTCCTTGAGCGCGACTGGCTTCCGGCGACACGCACCAGCACACCGATGGCGGCCTTGCGGCTGCGGCAGGCCCGTGATCCGTACATCAACGACCGCTTCAATGTCGGCGATGATGCGCAACTGCGTGCGCTGTTGGAATGCGGGCCCGCGCTGGCCGGGCTGCCTGTGGAGGATCTGACGGCGGCCGCCGTCGAACTCGGGCCGTATCGAGTGCTGGGCGCGGCAGAATTCACGGAAGTGGCGTGGCGCGGAGCGCGCCCCGACGACGCGCGCACGATACTGCAGGCCTTCACGGCCCGCATCCCCAACGAGCCGGGCTATGCACTCCACCACAGCCTGCTCGCAGTGCTGACCGCCGCTGCCGACTACGACGTGGCCGCCGCAGTGGGCGACGGCCAGGATCAGGCACAGGCCCTCCTGGATGCGGCGGCCGGTCTGGAAGGCCGTCTCAGCGCGATCACAGACGCCGATGACGCCGGGGTCCTGCTGGTACGGCAGGCCAGGCTGCGGGTGACGATCCGCCTGCTGCTGACCGGGCGCACGCTTCCCTCCGGTGCCGGGCTCGGCGAACCGATCGTGGACCGTGACCCCGCGGCAGCTCTGCGGGCCAGGGCCGACAGGCTGACTACGGTGGCCGCTGAATTGAACGCGGTGTCCCAGCAGGCCACAGCCACCGGAGCATACCTGCGGCACTTCGCTGACCTGTGCGGCATCGCCGCCCAGATCCTGCGCTTGGACGCCGCCGAACTCGACGCCGACATCACCACGATCACGGCACTGACCCGGGCATGCCGCCGCCGGGCCGCCCTGCTGCATGACCAACTCGCCGAGCGGTTCGACCCGCTCGACCCTCTTGCGGCCCCGCTTGTGAGCGCCGTCCAGCAGATCCAGTCGATCGGCCAGGGCGGTAAGGCCGTGGACCTCTCGACGCTGCCTGCCGCATGCGCCCGCCTGCTGCTGCCCGTGCCGGTCACCCGCGGACCGGTCCGCATCCGCAGGGCCTCCAACCCCACCGCCCAACCGGATCATGAAGTCGAGGAAGAAGACGGCCAGTACGTCGCGGTCGTACTGGCGTCTGTGGACGGACACACCATCACCGGACCCCAGGTCCTGCGCAAGGGTACTGTCTACGAACTTGGCCTGCAGATCCGCACCGGAGACTGGCCGGCATGGGCCGACCGGCTCGATGCCGAACTGCTCAGTCATCTCAGCGTCAGCGAGGCGGAAACCCCTGTCTACTCGTGGCCGCGGCCTGCCGCCCATGAGCAGGACGCGCCGCTGTCTGGCAACGGCACGCTCATCCTGCGCTTCGACTTGCCCGCCGGTCGACCCGCACCGCCGTTCCGTGTCGCCCTGCGATGGCGCGGAACTCGCGATGGCGAACCCGCCAGCCAGATCGTGGACGTGGCCGGGCACCGGGAGATCCGCCTGCGCCCCTTCGACGCCTCCCGCGACTACTTGACCAGCTACCCCGTCGTCGATGAGCGGCTGCTTGCCCTGTATGAGCAACTTCAGGCCGCCGGCTACAACGAAGACCACCTCCAGGCCTTCTGCCGCCTGTTCACCGCGATCTGCCGCACCGGACTGACGATTACCTGGAACAAGCAATACAAACGCGGCACCAGGGTCACTGAGCGCAAGTTCCACGACGACCTGTACGCCGCGCTGCAAGCTGAACCCGAACTCGCCGGCCGCCTGGAGCGCGGAACTCCCCTCGCCCTGGGCTTCCTCGACGTTCGTCACGACGCCATCACCGCCGAACTGAAGGTGGAACGCACCAGCGCCGTCACTCCGGAGCGGGCCCACAAATACATGGGCCAGCCCACCCAGTACGCAAGTGCCGACGGAGCCCGCCTGTCCATCCTGTGCATCCTGGACATGAGCCCCAAAAAATCACCGGTCGGGACACCCGAGAACTACCTGTTCACCCTCACCCCGGCGCTCCACGGCTTGACCAACCCCGAAGCCCCCTCCCTGGTCGCGGTCATCATCGTCAACAGCAACCTGCCGGTCCCCAGCGCCTGGTCCCGCCGTAAGACCGCCGCCCAGCCCCAGACTCCCTGACCGGCATAGCCACCCAAGGTTCGCAAGGCCAGCACAGCAGGCGCGGACACTCCTGGCGCTGCCGACGACTGGTGCGCCCGCCCCGCAGCACAGGGAACGGCGCGGATCAATCAGTGGCGAACCACGCCTCGGCGGCGGCGACATCGGCCAGAAAGGGGTCTGGGAGGAGCTGGCCTGCGCCCATGGCAAACGGGTCGGCCATCACTTCCTGAGCTGCCCACACCCACTGGCGCGGGTATGCGGCCGGCTCCTCGATGATCTGCTGGAGCATCGGGATTGCTCCTGCGCCGAGTTGCTGGAGATCGTGGCTGGAGGGCCCGATGACCGCGTGAGCGCTGTGCGATCGCAGACTGTGCAAGTTCTCGGCTGAGGGTTCCTGCAGCACGCGATGGGTGAGGACCCCGACTGCGGGCCACGCGGCGTCGCTGTAGGGGTGCATGGCCGCCAACTGCGTCGTCGTCAGCGACTTCAGCGACGTCAGCCCGAAATCAGGATCGTGATAGGCGAGGAGCAGCGCAGCAGGTGCGCGCATGTCCGCTGCCAAATACAGGACATCAGATGGCAGGAACCTTGCGGTGGACCTGTGGAGGGCCAGCGTGCTGGCGGTCGTCAAAAGCGCGCGCACGTGGCGGCCGGGCAAGGCGCTTGTCGCATCATCGAGGCTGCCGGCCAACTCCGTGACAACGTCAGGGTGAGCGACTGTGACCAGGGCCAGCGCCCAAGTGGCACGCGACAGGTCGTCGGTGTGCTGCGCGTACTGCTCGCTCCACCAAACGGGATCGTCTCGGAAGCGGCGGACTTCCTGCACGAGCCTGCCGTAGTCGGCCTGCAGGCCCAGCGGCTGGGAGCCCGCGGCCATGGTGCCGCCAGTGACGAAGAGATCGACGGGGACGGCAGCTCCGATGACGGCCGTCTGTGCGGCGAGCCAGCACGGCCCGAAGATCTTGCTGATCATCTGCGCGGTGTTGGCCCAGAGCGTGTTGGTCCGTTGTTCGCCCCGCCCGGCCTTGAGGGCTTGTTGCAGGTCATGAAGCCGGGGATCGCGGCGGATGAGGCGTCGCCATGCCGCCTGCTGCTGGGTGCGCGACAGGTTCCCGTTCCGGTGGATGCCGCTTCTGTGGAACAGCTGCTGGTCTGGCTGCGGCGATGCCCTCTGCAGGAGCTGCTGGGGGGCCAGCACACGCAGCAGATCGGCAGGATAGCTAGTACCTGTGGGCTCGATATCGTTGCCGTGGCCGGTCAGCACGGCGCGCACCATCATGTTCTCCGGCTCGGAGTCCGGTGGCGGATTCAGCCCAGCCGTCACAGCGGCAGCTGCCGTTGCGACGTCGGTGAGCAGCAGTTGCGGGACGTCGCTGGGAGTCGGATACGGCCCGGCTTGGGCTGCCGCCCCCAGCGTCAGCCAGACCAGCTCATCGGGGCCGCCTGCCGACGCACTCAGGCGGCACTGCCACCACGTTTCGAACTCACCGGTTCCGGCCAGGAGCCGGGATGCCACCAGCACGCGATCGGCGGCCAGAGCCGATGCCGGGGCTTCATCGACGGCGGCGAGCAGCGCTCTGGCGACTTCCCGCCCGCCTCGGTCTGCCGCCAGCGCTGGCAGGTCGTGCTGGTAGCGGAAGTGGGTGCTGAGCAGGCGCACGCTGAGGTCGTCGAGGAAGAGCTGCGCAGCCCGCCTCTGCGAGTGGGGTCGGTCCCGGAACACCCCGTCCGCCAGCAGGGTCCACGCAGCCGTGAGAACCTGCAGCGGATGCTGGCGGGCGTCTTTCTCCTCCTCCAGGGCGTCCACCAGGCCGCCAAGTTCGTTGGGCCGGGCGAAGCCCGCGTAGAAACGGGCGACGTTCGTCCAGTACGGGCGCCGCACCAGGTGCCGCAGCACCCGGCAGGAGTCGAAATCCCGCTGGCCCGCGCCGGCGTACTCGTACAGGAAGCGGGCGGCGAAGTACTCGCGCAGCGGCTGCACATCGAACTCGAACGTGCCCTGCAGCTTGCTGGTCAAGGCCCACACCCGGTCAGTGACCGCCGTGAACAGGGCATCGACGAGGTCCTGGTTCTTGTCCGCGTCGAACAGGTAGTTCAGGATCGCCCGGCGCAGTTCCTTCAAGGCGATGCGGCCGTCGTCGCCGAGTTGTTCGGCATTCGACTGCAGGCGCCATCCCAGGAACGCGGTGACCTCATCCAGGTCCCGGCGGTGCTCCTCAACGTGCGGGCTCTTCTCGGCCTCCCTGTCCAGGAAGGTCTCCATGTAGGAGCTGTAGAGCTCGGTCCGCCCGGTGGGCACAGAGGTGCCACGCTTTTGCAGCAGGTACAGCAGGATGGACAGCTGCATCGGATTGTTGGCGAGCTGCGTGATGTGCGGTTCGGCGGACCGCTGGTGGAAGACCCGCTCCAGTTCTCGGCGGCTGCGGCCGGTCACCGAGCGCGCGGCAGCCCATTTGCGCAGGTACGTCGTCCGCAACTCGGGCTTGAGGTGGGACAGGGCGATCGTCTCAAAGGTGCCCGTGGAGGGTTCGGACAGGGCTGCGGCGTTCGGGCGCGTGGTGACGATGACCCGAGGGGCCGCGTGGCTGCGCGGTAGACGAGCGCTGAACTCGTTGATGTGCTTGACGACCAGGGTGCGTGTCTCAGCGCGCGCTACTTCGTCCAGGCCGTCAAAGACGACGAGGACCGGCAGACGCTCGGTGATGTCGTTCACGGTGGTGACATCGGCATTGCGACCGCCGCTGCGGGCACGTAGGAAGTAGGCCACGAACTCCTCAAGCGACGCCTTGCGACGCCAAGTTGTGGGTCGGGAATCCAGATGCTCTTCGAGGGGATCATTGCCGTCGAGCCAGGACGCGTAGTCGCGCAGATCGATGCGCAACGGTACCCGCTGGCTGGCGTCGGCTGGCAAGCCCATCAGGCCGGTTTCCTTCTTCTTGAGGAACGCGGCACGGTGGACCTGGCACAGGTACTGCCCCAGAGTCGACTTGCCCTGGCCCGGCTCTCCCCTGACCAGAGTGAACGGCTGGCTGGTCGACAGGAGATATGTTGCGGCACCGCCAAGGCTTTTCTGCTCCAGCTCCGGCATGCGCAGGCCACGCGTCGCCCGGGCCTGTGAGGTCCTGACCGCCTCGACATCGACGAACAGGTCCGCAAGATCATGAGAGGCGAGCTCGGCCTGTTTGAACTTGACCCTTGCATCCTCCTCCCATTGTGTCGCAATCACCTTCATCACCAGAGTGCGCAGCTCATGATCGTAGGCAGCGGCGTTTGCCCCTTCGATGAAGTAGCGCACCAGGTCGTTTCCGGCCAGCATGTCGGAGTAAACCCATTTCAGGGCATCGGGTGCACCGTCCACTCGGGCGTCGACGTCCGACCGCCACCACACCGCCATCGGGATGCCGAATTCCCGCGAATATTGCGCGAGGCTGGTGCTCAGACGGTCCATCGTCCCGCTCTTGGGTACAGCGGTTCCGGCTACCGACGTCATCAGGTAGTACTTCGCGGCGCCTTCGGACGCCAGGCGTCTGATGTTGTCGGATTCCTCCCTGATGGTCCGCGCGAGCCAGGTGGAGGGATCCTTCAGCGGAGTGCTGGTCCATTTCACCTGGAAGATCACGGACTGTTTGCCGTCCTTGGGCAGGACGGCATCGCGGCCGCCGTCGCGGTGGCCGACCGGGAAGCACTGCACGTCGGGGAAGGCCTGGGCCAGCAGAGCGTTGCACAGTTTCTGGAACGGTTTCTCGCCGAGCCGCTCGTAGTTGTACCGCCCCGTCAGCTCTGACACTGCTCTCCCCGCTCATTCGCTAGACCCCGGATCGATGACCTTATCCGACTAGTCCGACACGGGTGTTTGCCTTCGCTGACAAGCCACCGGCCGTTGAGCGGGGAGAGGGAGGGTCGCCGCGCGGGGGCGGCGAGTGGGTGAAGTCATCACCATGCCCCGCGCAGGTCTGGCCTTCAGTACGGTGTGGCGCTCGGTCAGGACCTGCTGGTCCGATCCGACCGGCAGGTCTGGGTCGCGCAGTGCCCGCGCAGGAAGACGGGTGGCCCGAGGAAGCCGTGCAAGCGCTGCTGCCGCAAAGGGCTCTGCCGGCAGGCGTTGTGATCAAAGGCCCGGGCCCGGGCGGCGCACGCTGATGGGGCCGTAAGACAGGACCGGCCTCGAAGATGAAGCTGGCGATCGTCGGACTGCGATCGCTCGGTGGCAAGAGCTGGGCAGGTGGGGTTGCGTCGGGCATTCGTGGTTTCTGCGGCCGGTCAGGGGCGTGTGACCGGTGGGTGTTGGCAGTTATGGGGAGTGAAAGCTCGGGTGGGGGTCGCTGTTGTGGGGCCTTATCTAATGGTGGATGAGGCTGTCTCAGGTTCGAGATCGCTCTCGGACTCGCGGGATTAGTAGCGGAAGCCGAAGAGTCCACCGGTGGGGGTATCGGTGAGGACGGTGTCGAGCGTGTAGGGCACGGCGTCGAAGCCTAGGCGGGTGGCTTTGGCGAGATCATCGGTGTTGAGGGTGGCGATGTACTGCATGTTTTCTTCCTGGGTGACGTCTGCGGCCAGTTCGAGAGCGGCTTTGAGTTGTCGGTCGTCGACCCCGTCGTAGAGGTGGCTGTCGTGGATCAGGAAGTCGGGGCCGCGCCTGTGCCGGTGTGCGAGGACAGCGAGGGTGAGGTCGAAGCAGAAGATGACCATGTTGCCGATACCGCGGCTGTTGTCGCTGTCGATGCGCGGGGTGATCGTCAGGCTCTCCCGTCCGGCCTGGATGGCTAGGAATGCCTCGCGGGGCCCGTAGAGGGCTTGGGCGAAGCGGGAGAAGAGCAGGGTGGCTTCGCGGGTCTGCCGTTCGCGTTCGTCGAGGTCGGTCTCGACGGCCTGCTGGAGCTCGATGCGTTTGGCGGTGATCTGGCGGGAGCTGGACTCCAGGGTCTGGGCGGCGTCATAGCGGTGGCGCAGGGCTCCCAGGGCCGCCTGCTCGCGGGCGAGGGCCTGCTGGAGGGAGGTCAGCGCTTCGAGAGCCCCGCCTTCGTCGAGCTGGCGCAGCAGCTGCGCCAGTTCCTCGCCCAGGCGGGCGCGTTGGGTGCGGCGTTCGGTCAGCCGGGCGGTCAGCTCGCTGATCTCCTCGTCGAGGAAGCGGCGGCGGTTGCGCACGACGGAGTGGTGGAAGGCCTCGACTTCCTGGAACCGGCGGCGGACCTGTTCGCTCAGCACGATGCCGAGCTCGTGGTAGGCGGGCTGCAAGTACTGGATGTCGACATCGGCTGTCTCGGTGACAGCCTGCTGCAGTTCCTCGAGGTTGTACTGCTCGATGACATCGTCCTGGGCGAGCTGCTTGATGCGGCGGCGGAGTTCGTCGGCCTGGTCCCTGAGGTGTTCGTACTCGGGGACGACCTGGAAGGCGGCGACCTGGCCTTGCAGTCGTTCGACTTGGGCCTCGGCCAGCGCGATCTGGCCACGTAGGTCGGCTGTGGAACCGACGATCTGTCCCCAGACGGGGTCGTTGACTGCCTTGCGGAGCTGTTTGCGGGTGGCATCGCGGGCGGCGAGCTGCCGGTACCCGTCGGCCAGTTGCCAGTCCAGGCCGAGCAGGTAGGCCAGGTTGGTGGTGGCGTCGGCGGCGGCCTGGCGGGAGAAGGTGCGGCCGGCTTCGTTGAAGCCGTGTGCCGAGACCCGGCGAGCGAGATAGGAGAGCAGCGTCCGGCCGTTGACGCCGGAGTGGTCGCCGCGCAGTCCGAACAGCTTCTGCTCGATCAGGTGGTTCCACTGCTCGATAGGGATCTCGACCTGGCCCTGCGACTCGAGGGAGAACAGGGAGTCAGGGTCGGTTGCGGTCACGTCAGGTTGGAGGGTGACGAACGTCGGCCGTGCGCCGCTGCGGCGCACCTGCAGCGCCTCGGTCACGTCCGGCCAGTCCAGGTCCAGACCGAAGGTGATTGATCGCAGCGCCCGCTTGGTGAACGGGTTGCTGGCATTACCGCGCGCACCGAGCAGGAAGTGGACGAGTTCGATCATGCTGGACTTGCCGGCGCTATTGCGGCTGTCGGTGGACCTGGAGGCATTGGTCTTGTCGGCGAGCAGCAGGTTCAGGCCGCCGCCGAAGGCGATCTCCTTGAACCGGGCGTCGTTAGCGCTCAGGCGGCGCAGCATCGGTACTCCTTGCGACAAGCAGGTCCTCGTGCAGTTCGACCGCACCGATCCCATATAGCACGTCCAGAGCCAGGACGAACCAGCCGAACGATACTGGGGAGTAGTGCTGATGCTCCCCACGCCAAGCCTTCAGCCGCGCCCAGGTCTGGCTCACAGTCCGCGGTTCGTCCAATTGGAGGAGGACCTGGGCGCCTACCGCCAGCAGACAGCGATCCGGGGCGATTCCCTTGGTAGGTGTGATCACGGCTGCACGCCGACCAGCCCTGTCGGGCTCCAGCCGCTGGGAGGTGCCTCGAAGATGTCGCAGCGGAAGAAGAAGTGCGCCAGAACGACCCATGCCGCCCGGTGTACCTGGAGCCGCTGGCGCTCATTGCCCAGGACGTACATCTCCAGCTGCCAGAGTACGTCGTCTGGATCTGTGTGCTCCTGGCGCACCTGTTCGTAGAAGATGCGGAATCCGCGTGCGACCTCGTCGTGTTCAAGAGCCTGGATGCCCCCGGCGTAGAAGGCATCCACCAGGTGGGTGTGCCGCATGCCGCG
>JAQNCM010000325.1 GCA_029237615.1 Mucilaginibacter sp. | reverse complement strand
TTAGTTTTAAATCCATTTGTTAGTTTATTGGATGGGCCATTAAGTTGGCAAGTACGCCGGTTGCTGTTTAACCTAATCAACAACTCACCTAATCAACATAATCAACCTTTTTCTGTCTCTTTTCTATACTTAATAAAAATGCCGGTAAAAGTGTTAAATTACTTATCATAGCTACCAGTAATGTAACGGACAATAATATTCCCAGGGCTTTTATACTGCCGAAGTTTGAGCCCGCAAATATGCCAAATCCAAAGAATAGAATAATAGCAATATAGATCATACTGATGCCGGTTTCGCGGATGGTATCTGAAACTATTGTCGAAATGCTTTTCCTGGTATATTTTAACTCCTGGCGGTACCGGGTTATAAAGTAGATAGTCTGATCGGATGATATACCCATCGCAATGCTGAATATAAGGATGGTTGAAGGTTTAAGCGGGATGCCGAAAAATCCCATTATCCCGGCTGTGATTACAAGGGGGATCAGGTTGGGAAGTAGCGAAACAGCAATCATTTTTACACCTCTGAATAATATCCACATGATACCGGCTATTAAAAATATGGCCCATGCCAGGCTTTCATACAGGTTTTTAACCATATAGTTGGCACCTTTTATAAAAATGATACTTGAGCCGGTCAATTCTACATGATATTTTTTTGGATCGAATATTGAATCGATCCTTGGCTGTAAATTATCCAGCACCGTATTCATCCGGGCGGAGCCCACATCAATCATCTCAAAGCTTGCCCTTGTATACTGCCGGTTGCTGTCAAGGAAATTGTGTAGTATATTGGTGTTTTTGCCCGAGTTACCCGCATAGCTTAAAATAAAACCTTGTTCCATACCATCAGGTAACCGGTAATAATTGCTATTGCCTCCATAAAAGGCCTGGGTTGAAAATTTTAAAGCCTGGACAAGTGATAGCGAATGGCTGAATTCAGGATAGGAAGAGATCAGGTTTTCAAGCTTTTCAACCTTTCGGATAACAGCCTGGCTCATTACCCCGTTTTTACGTTTGGTATCAATACTTACTTCCAATGGCAATACACCCTTAAAGTTGGTTTCAAAGAATTGCATATCAGTTAACGTACTGCTATTTTTAGGCAAGTCATCAACTACAAAACCGTTCACTTTGATCAGCGATAAGCCATAACTGCAAATGACAACAAGTGCAATTGTTATCACATAAATTATTTTGCGTTGATGATGCACAAGCAGGTCTATTTTTTTTAATACCATCTGCATTATCTTGCCATCTTTTATAGCGCTTTGCCGGGGTTTGGGATCGGGCATATAGCTGAAAATTATGGGTATAAGCACAATGCTTAAAGAAAACGTAACCATAATCCCCAGCGACGCGACAAAGCCAAATTGGGTTAATAATTCGCTATTGGTAAAGCACAACACGCCAAATCCTATTGCTGTGGTAATATTGGCAACAAAGGTAGTTATCCCCACTTTTTCAATTACCGTATTCAGCGCCTGCATTTTGCCGCCACACAAACCAAACTCGAAATAATATTTGTTTAAAATAAAAACGCTGTTGGGCACGCCTATAATTACCACCAGTGCAGGTATTATTCCGGTAAGTATCGTTATTTCATAATTTACCAGTACCAGTATACCCAAGCTCCATGTAACCCCAAGCAATACCACCAAAATAGGGAAAATCACCGGGTAAAGCGACCGGAAGATAATGAGGAGTATTAAGGCTGTAATTAACAATGAGAAAGCAAGAAACCGGGAAAATTCCCCTTTCATTAAATCGCCGGCTTGGGTTCGTATAAGTGGCAGTCCGGAATAATGCATTTTAATACCATACTTTTGTTCAAATTGCTCTCCTTCTTTCAGTATTTTATTTAAAATAGGTACACGTTTGGACGTATTTAATATCTGGCCTTCAAAAGTAATTGCCATCAGCGTTGATTGTCTGTCGTCGCTTAATATTAACCCTTTGTAAAACGGAAGAGAAAGCAATTGTCGTTTTACACTATCAACCGCCTGGTCATTCTCCAATAAATGGCTAACTAAAGGCGTCACAATAAAGCTATGGTGTAAAGTGTCTTTATTAAGGTTATAAAGGTTGGCTATTGAAATCACAGCCTTAATGCCTTTGATGTGCTGAATACGGTTTCCTACCTGGTTCCAGTCGTTAAAAACATCCCTGTCAAATATTTTAGGAGATTTAAAACCTATAACCATGGTGCTCGCATCCTGCCCAAATACTTTTTTAAACTGTGTATAGCGTATATATGCCGAATCAGTTACAGGCAATACTTTACCGCCATTAAAAGCAATGCGTACCTGGCTGGCCTTATATCCCATATAAATAGTCGATACGGCAATTAAGGCCAGGATAAGTAAACGGTTTTTTAAGACTAAATCAGCAACTTTCTTCCAGATCATTATATTAGTAAAGACATTCGGTTTGCTAAACTACAAAATTTGATCAATCATGGCATTTGATTAAATGAGATTGTGACAATGTTTTATAAATGCGCAGATTTGTGATTGCAATTTGAAGATTTGGCTATTTGAAAATGAAAACTCCTTTTTAGTCATTTGCAAACAGGAAGAATAATTTAATATGAAAAAACTAATACGCAGTTTTGGTTATGCTTTTAAAGGAGTGGCTTATGCTACAACCTCGCAACTCAATTTCAGGATCCATTTAGGGGCTACGCTGATAGCTGTCATAATGGGTTTTGCCCTGCATATATCAACCGGAGAGTGGCAATGGGTGGCTATAAGTATCACGCTGGTGCTGGCAACTGAGATATTTAATACAATGATAGAGACGCTGGTTGATCTTGTATCGCCCGGCTATAACGAAAAAGCCGGACACATTAAAGATATGAGCGCCGGAGCGGTTGTGATAGCCGCATTGTTTGCTTTAATAAACGGTTTAATAATTTTTTTACCGAAGCTGTTATTGCTTGTTAATCATGCTGCATAAAACCCGGGGCATCGTATTTAAAACTACAGACTTTGGCGACAATAGTATCATTGTACAGGTTTTTACCGAAAAATTCGGACTGCAATCTTACCTGGTTAACGGAGCAAAAAAGCCAAAAGCTAAAATCGGGCGTAATATGCTGCAACCCCTGCATTTGCTGGACATGGTTGTATACCACAAAAACACAGGCAACATGCAGCGCATAAAGGAGCTGAAAAATTCGCCGCAACTGCAAACTATCCCTTACGATATTATCAAAAGCAGTATTGCTTTATTTTTAAATGAGGTATTGTTTAAGGCGGTAAAACAACAGGGAGAAGATGGAAATCTGTTTGATTTTATTTTTAGTGCCATTGAATGGATGGACCATCAAACTGAAGGGCTTGCTAATTTTCATTTACTGTTTTTAACACAGCTTACACGTTACCTGGGGTTTTACCCGGACCGGCACTTTGCCGGTAATGCTGATTATTTTGATATGAAAAACGGAATGTTTTGTTCGTATAAGCCCGATAGCTTCTCTTACTTGTCGCCGCCGCATACTCAAAATTTTGCCATGTTATTGCAGTGCGGCTTCGAAACCATGGCCACACTTAAATTGAACAATGATGAGCGTCGCTACCTGATTCAGAAATTGCTGGAATATTACGCGCTGCATATTGAAGGCTTTGGTAGTATCCGCTCACATGAGGTGTTGGAGGAGGTGTTGGGGTAGCAGCACATTTCGATTCTTAGTTCTTAAAAAAAATTAAAAAGTATTGCATCTTTTATAATATATCAAAATAAATACATTTAAAAACGAAAATAGCCATTATATTTAGATGCTGATTAAAACCGGTTAGCCCTGCCGTAATGCCTCTAACTTCAAAGCGACTTCTTTCAATCGATGTGTTTCGTGCCATTAATATGTTTTTCATGATCTTTGTTAATGATCTGAGCGGCGTGCATAATGTACCGGAATGGATAGATCATGTTAAAGCTAATGAAGATGGGATGCACTTTGCAGACACCATCTTTCCACTATTTTTATTTATCGCCGGTTTATCTATTCCCTTTGCCATCGGGCGGCGTATTAGTAAAGGAGAGTCATTTATTTCAATTGCCGGCTACATTCTCCTGCGTTCATTTGCACTGCTGGTAATGGGATTTTTTCACGTTAATCTCGAAAATTATAGTTCCTCCGCAAT
>JAQNCM010000303.1 GCA_029237615.1 Mucilaginibacter sp. | reverse complement strand
AATGGCTTTATTTTATGGATCTTTAATTTATTTAACGCCACGTAACGCAGCGGGTCAATAAGGTGGTTCCATGAATCTACCGGTACATTCAGCGTTTTGCCAGATCCGTCCGTTTTCCATTTGTACCGCCCAAGCTCGTTGCGCAGGTTAACGCTTTGGCGGGTTACATTTATGGTGTAGCGTTTTAAAATATCTATGGAATTTTTAATGCTGTCGGCTCCTTTTTTCGCCCCGGTAACATACCAGCCCAGTCGGCGCAGTTCCTCAATTGATTTTGGTTCGGCACTATCGGCTATAATTTCAACGCTTTTGCTGATGCCTGCTTCTGTTAGCCGGGCAGCAATATCAGGATTGGTAAGGCCCGTTTCATAAAACATTTCGTTTACCCAAAGCTCATCGTTTTGTTTATAAACTAAAATACAGCCAGTTTCATCATTGGTAAAGCCAAAATCAAGCCCGGCGGCTAAAAGCGTTGCACCGGGCGGTATTGCTTCGCATATATGCCAATTATTTAATACCAGCCCGGTTATTTTACCGGTGAGGCCACGGGCGTAAACCTTCCACAGCTCTTCATCAACACCTTTTAACGACTCAATTTTATCCCGCATCTGGTCGTCAAGAAAGGGGTTATGCCGGTGGTCTGATATGATAAGCTTTACACCGGGTTTGCCTATCAGATTGTCGTGCACCCAAAATGCACTGTTGGGATTATAGTCAATATAGATCCTTTTCCGGGTGCGCAGTGCCAACTCGACATATATATCCCAATTTACACCGTTAGCTTCGTTTACAAAAAGATAGTCCCTTTTCCCTGATTTCGCATCCTGCGCATTATCGTAACTTTTAAATTCGATGATGGTACCGTTATTAAACTCAAAGATACGGTCGGTTTTGTTATAGCTTTTTACCATCGCCTGCAATGCCGGCGATGAATAGTAAATGCCCAAAGCATCGCGCAGGGCGCCTACTTTAAGGTTAGGGATGTCTTGGCCGACTACCGTAATAACCAGTTTGGGCCATTCGCATGCAATGCAAAACAATACTTGTTCAATTGCAAAGGTCTTGCCCGAACTGCTACCTCCCTGGTTAACTACTACATGGCTGTCGGCCTGGTAATTTTGTGTGAACAGGACGGAGGCCTTTTGATCGTTGATCATTGAATATCAATAGTTAATTTTATATTTTATTAAACAAATGGTATATTTAAACAGTAAAGCTTAATGCAATGAAATGTAGGTGCCTGCTGGTGGTTTTGTTTGGTATAACGCTTTGCTTTTATGCCTGTAAAAAAGATACAACCGTGCCCCAAAGCACCGTATCCATCAACGGGAAATGGTATTTAAGCGCCCACCATTCAAAATTGTATTATAATGGAGTGTTGCTCGACTCTGTATTTTACCATCATTTTACCACCAGCGATTTTATTGAATATTATAGCGATGGTACGGGTATTATTTCGACGAATGCCATACCCTCAGCGAGTTTGACATCTTTTAAATATACCCTGAGCGGGTTAAATTTAATTCAATACATCTCGGTAACCTCAAAAGGACTGCCCGAGAAGATAACCAAATTAACAAAGGACAGTCTTTCCATATCGTATGCGCTTTTAATAATCGACTCCAACAGCGGGAATACCGACAACGAAACGGATGAATTTAATTATGTAAGATAGTTACAATACCACGTCTTTCTCACTTTCAACGGGTTTGGGCCCGGTTTCAATGATCTCTATTTTAAGGCTGGTAAGCGTATTACCGGCGGCGGGCTTTTCCTCAGTCTTTTCTTTCCAGCCGATGTTTTTAAGCGCGAACATGGCTCCGGCAGGCGATTGATGCAATTTTTTTTCGTAAGCCGCTTCTACACGCAGGCGGCCGCGTTTTATAACCGTTGCAAAGCGGCCGGTTTGTTCATAATCGTCAAATGCCAGTCTGCTGTTGAACCCAAGATACAAAGCCAGGCCGGTAATGGTAGCAGGCTCGGCTTCGCGGTCCGTTACCTTTTGCTCCACGGTTTCGGTTTGTTTGGTGCCTTTTGCCGGGACGGTTTCCAGGTGATATTCACCCTCGATATAATTGAAGTACGCATCAATTTTGGAAGCCAGTTCTTTTGCTGATTTAAAAGGAGGATATGACATTCAGGTTAATTATGTTTAATATTCCAATTAGCATAGTACAGATGTAAAGGTAGGGAAAATAAAAATGAAATGCAAATATTTTTAGCAAAAAAGGTGAATAAATGTATAAACTATTTGGATAGTTTTTTAATAAGCACCAAGTCTGTTTGTCCTTTTTTCTTGATAAAGCTATCCCAATAGCAAGTGTATCTTTATAATTCAAGTCCCCCCATCTTCAATAAAAACTCAACTTTATGTTAAATAATTGTATGAGGAATTTTACTTTAGCCGGATGCGATCTATTTTATTAACAGGCTTGTTGCTTATTGTCATTGCATTTTGCCCCGGTGTATTGCACGCGCAGATAAAATACATCCCTTTAACCAGGCACCAGGAGGATTCCCTGGCACGGATTATAGGGAGGGATACCATACAGCAGCGGGATGTATATGATGCCATTGGGCAGTTATTTGGCAGAAAGATCCCGCAAAAAGCGGATTCGGTTGGTGTAAAGCCTGTTTTTTCGGTGGTGCCGGCGCTGGGTTACACGCTGCAATCAAAACTGGCGCTTACGCTTGCCGGTAACATAGCTTTTCGTTTAACGCCTCAAACAAAAATATCTACCATCATCATCAATACGGCCTTTACGCAAACAAAGCAGATCATTATCCCCATCCAATCCAGCATTTGGACAAAAGACAATGGCTATAACTTTGTGGGCGATATCCGGTATCTTAAATACCCCGAAAGCACCTGGGGACTGGGCAGCAACTCCAGTTTTGCGAACGAGGACCCGATGATTTTTTCTTTTATCAGGTTTAACGAAACGGTGCTGAAACGTATTGCCCCTGATTTTTTTCTCGGCGCAGGCTATATTTTTGATGATCACTATAACATACGACAAAGGGGCCGCTTCAATAAGGGTGTTTCAGATTACACCACCTACGGGCGCGAAAGCCACACCATATCATCAGGCTATACCCTAAACGGACTGTTCGACAGCCGGGATAACCCGGTAAACGCATCGAAGGGAGCGTACATAGGCGTCCAATACAGGGATAATTTAACTGCGCTGGGCAGCGTACGCAACTGGCAATCGCTCACGGTGGATGTGCGGAAGTATATTAAATTCCCCGCGGGATCTGACAATGTATTGGCATTATGGTCGTACGACTGGCTGGTATTGGGTGGGAGGCCACCATACCTGGATCTGCCGTCGAACACGTGGGACACTTTTAGCGGTACCGGGCGGGGTTACATACAGGGACGTTTTCGCGGCGCACAAATGGTATATGGCGAGGCGGAGTACCGTTTTGGCATCAGCAGGGACGGTTTATTCGGCGGCGTGGTGTTTGTAAATGCCGAATCATTTTCTGCCGCGCCGGGCACGCAATTGCAAAGCATACAACCAGCTTTCGGTCCCGGTTTAAGGATGAAATTAAACAAGGTTTCAAAAACAAATATCGCCATCGACTATGGAATAGGCCGCCAGGGTTCGCGGGGGTTATTTATAAATGTAGGTGAGGTATTTTAAGCTGTTTATTAAAGATTTAAGTAAATTTGTAGTGTTATTGTGTAATTTTTGTGTTGTAAAGTTAAATTGTGTTAAAATGTTAATTAAATTACAAATAATGGCAACTATTATAGCCGTATATTCGTTAATAAGTAATAGATTTAGTTAACTAATCTTATATGGGTGGCAAAAGGTTTACATACCTGTTAGTTTCTTTGGCAATTGCTGCACTGGCTATGATCTCATCATGCCAGAAAGATTCTTCTATGACCGAGCCTGATACATCAAAAACCACCCTTTCTGATAGCGTCATAATGGCCTCTCCACGTAATTTCCTGGCAGCTTCCGGAACGCTTAGCGTAAAGTTTAACGATTCTACCTATGTATTTGATGCCGCAAAAGATTCTATCGCTTTTATCAACGTTAATACTGATGGCAGCACCCGCTATTTTGGTATTACCGCTATCAACAAAGAACATAGCATGAGCTTTGGCATCAGCTCATCAGGCACTGCCTATAGCAACATAAACAGAAGCATAGCAGGCGGCCAGTTTATACTAAGTCCGGATGAAAAAACATTGCCCATGCAATTGTCATTAAGCAAGTTCTCGGGCCAGAAAGACTTCGGCAATATCAATGTGATTCAATATAACGCAGGCAATGAACTTGCCAAAGGCACCTTTTATACCTTTTTAGCGAAGGACGACAAAGCCAATTCGCCCTACTACCGCGTTGAAGGTACGTTTGACCTGCAGTTTAAATAAGCTCTAAATTACCTCTCCTATAAACTTCAGCGGTTACTTCATAAGTTCTGTAAGTAAGCTTAACATGTTCAATTGCGTACTAATTGATGATTAATCAGGTGGTTTTCATAGCAATTAATCCTTATTTTTGATATAACCAATTATAAATAAGCATGATGAAGACTCCTTCAAATGCCTCTATGGCGCCTGCTGTGGCCCATAAGGATATTCCCGGCAATCCATCTACTGCTAAAAGCAGCAATGTTAAATTAAACGACCGCAGCAACGGCAGACCTTTGCGCGTAATGAGCGAGGCAGACTGGAAGTTTTGGACGGAGAACGGTTATATCGTTATAAAAAATGCGGTTCCCAAAGAGCAGGCAGACCGGCTGGCTAAGTTCCTTTGGGAGTTTGAAGAGAAAGATCCGGATGATCCTGAAACATGGTATGCCCCGCCACGTGCCGAAATGCAGATGAAGGAGCTAACCAATACCGGAATGGTTGAAGTTTACAACCACCAGTATTTGTGGGATAACCGCCAAATGCCCCGTGTATATGATGCCTTTACTGATATTTGGGGCACCGAAAAGCTTTGGGTAACCATTGATCGTGCCAACCTTAACCTGCCTATACGGCCAGGTTATGAGTATAAGGGCTTTATACATTGGGATTATGATCCCGAAACCAAACCGCAAAACGTACAGGGCGTTTTGGCCCTGGCTGACCAAACTGACGAAAACATGGGCGGTTTTCAATGTGTGCCCGAACTGTTTAAAACGTATGATACCTGGAAGCTTACACAACCGGCAGACCGCGATCATTTTAAGCCCGATGTAAGTGGGTTTGACATAGTAAAGGTTAAGATGGAAGCCGGCGATCTGCTGATATTTAACAGCCTGCAGCCGCATGGTATACGGCCCAATACCAGCGGCAATAAAGTAAGGCTGGCCCAATATATTGCCATGATGCCGGCACAGGAGGATGACGAAGAGCTACGTCAATGGCGTATTACTTCGTGGCGCGACAGGAAGGCACCCCAAGGCTATGCGTTCCCCGGCGATCCACGTAAATTGGAGCAAACCAGCTATAAAACAGCCGAACTCAATGAACTGGGCGAAAAGCTTTTGGGATTGAAGAAGTGGTAGTAGTGGAGTCGGGAAAGTCAGTAAAGTCCGAAAGAAAAATGAAATGGGAATTACTATCCGCAGATAAAAACTTTTCAGCTTTAACCTTTCAGCTTTTGGCTAAACTAAAAGTAATCTTTGCGTAATAAAACCTTTCGCCATTAACCTTTTTGCCTTTCACCCGCCCTTATATGGCCGTTTTTTCGTATATTTGTATAAATTAAAAAACATTGATGAAAGTATTTATTGCCGGGCTCCCGCTTGAAGTGGAAGAGCCTGAATTAACTGCTGTTTTTGGTGATTTTGGGCCAGTTAAATCGCTCAGAATAATCAAGGATCGCGAAACAAAAGAGAGTAAGGGTTTTGGTTTTGTTGAAATGGTGAACGATGATGAGGCGAAGGAAGCCATAAGGTGTATGAATGGTGCAAGCTATTATGGCCGCAGAATTACCGTAAACGTTGCTGAGGACAAAGGTCCGGGTTTTAACGCCGGTGGTAATAAAGGCGGTTTCAGACGTAATTAATATCCGAATATTTTTCTTTTTTATGAAGGGCTCTCCGGGTAATCCGGGGAGCCTTTTTTTGTTGATGAACTTAATAAAAAACCTTTCATCATTTAAAACAATTTTAGTGCTTGACTACTTAAATTTGCAGTATGAAACCCGGAGACAAGGTAATTTGCATCAACGATAAAATTGATCCTGAAAAAAGCCAGGAGATACGCCAGGACTTTGAAATATGGATAACCCGCGACAAGGAATATACCATACGCGAAATACTGGACAATAACGGTATTGTAACCGGCGTGCTGCTGGAAGAAGTACACAACTTCCCCAAGTTTTTTAAGCTGATAAACCGTTTCCAGGAACCAGCATTTGCCATGTGGCGTTTCCGCAAGCTAAATTATAATACCGCACCTGCCGAAGCTGTAAGCGAAGTGGAAGAACTGGTGAAACAGGAAGAGGAACTGGTTAAGATACATAAATAAATGATTTAGCATTAAACCGTATCCTTTATCTCGCTGTGATTATAAATGTGCTCCTGTATTTCCATTTCTTCATTGTGGTGTGTTGTGATTTTCATCATTGTAATAATTAGCATAAGCGCTAAAAGGGCTATGGCAAGCCAGGTTTTTGGGTGTTTCATTTTGTGTTGATTATTTGTTGTTTGATTTGTTATTAAGTCTGCCGGGGCGAGGCCTCTGGGCTCATCCTTCCACGGGGCTGGATGACACCCTGTTGTGTCATCCCCTCTCTAAAAACAATCCCCGTTTACTTTCTACCAATTGCACCAGGTTTATCTCTTCCATCATTACGTTGTTTAAATATGCATCAAGAGCCAATTTTTTGGCGCGTAGTTTAACCAGGCCGGCGCGGCGCCCGTAAAGCGGTGCGTGTTCGATAATAGCTTTTTTATAGACTTCCAAATCCGCTTTAATTTCCATACGTTCATTTTGGCGGGCAAGGGTGAGCTTAAATTTAAGCTCCTCTATAAGCTCACGTACGGCATCAGCCATCATGTTATATTTTTCATCAATGGTGAAATGTATCAGTCCAAGCTCGTCTAAAAAGCCATAAGCCGACGAGGCTGTTACCTCAATATTCCTGTTATCCTGTTTGCGCTGCAGGGCTTGCATTACTAAGTATTTAGCGGTTTCAAACTGCGTAGTCAAGTCGGGTGGCTGTGGCGTACTTTCATCGGGCGGCAGCTCTTTAACCATGGCTGTCCGCTTTTCTGATAACAGGTACTGCTCAATAAACCGCTCAAAGGTTATTACGCTGAGGCCATAAAACTCACCGTACCTGCCGCGTACGCCCAGCGCAATAGCATCAGGTATCTCGCTGAGGCGTATGGATGGATAGTATTTGATAATGTTATCCGTAGCCTCGTTCACCAGGTAATCGCGGTCTTGCTGGCTGGTGTCTTTCACGTTTAAATCGGCGCAGGCTTTTGCAATACTCATTTTTACCACATCAAACACATCGCGTTTCGGCAAATGCGTTATCATGGCCTGCTTCAGTATTTTCCAGCCGCCATCAACAGGTTGCAGTTGCCCGTTTGTTTTCATTATCCGGGCATCCTGCGGATTAATGGCGTTTACCTGCCCGGGTTTTATAACCAGCATCTGGCCATCTGATATTTTGTTCTCCATCACTCATCCCCCCGCATTTTAACGCCTGCAAATTTCATCGCGGCAGCAACACCCCTTACCGGCGGCTGATTGGAGGCGTGGCGATAACTTTCTTTTTTGGCGCAACTTTTTTCTTTTTCGCGTTGTGCGGCAGCAAGGTGTTTAGGAAGCCAATAATAAAAGTTGCGGGCTATGTCTTCAATGGTTTTGTTGTTAAGGTCGCCAAGGTCAATTTTTGATTGATAAAATGTTTCAAAATAGTAGTGCATAGCGTTATTATCCATGCTATACCTGTCCTTCAGTAACCGGTTATTCATGGTATCAACAAAAAAAGCAAAAGCGTTAGCACATAATACTACTGCTTGTTTTGGTTTTGGTTTACTGTTTTTATTTAGTGTCTCACTACCTGTAACACAACCTGTATCAGCACCCGTATCACTACCTGTGTCGTTAATGGCCGTAATTTCCTCATTTCTATTGCGATAGATGCTCTCCAGGTTTATTAAAGTATAGGTTACGTTTGGAGTGCCGTTTACCGACCTGAAATTTAGTATCCCGGCCCTTTTTAATTTGCTGCGCGATCTGAAAAATGTAGCCCTTGGCATTCGTAAGTCGGCTAATATTTTGGCATTGTTCCGCTTAAACGGATTAATCCAGTTAGTGCTGTTGCAAACCTCCAGCAGGTAGAAATATAATGCGATATCAATACTGCTTAAAGCATGCTTCTCATGCAATAGCCAGAAGCCTTTTATTTGTGCGATGTAGTTCATGGTGTTTGTTTTTAGCCCGGAAGGTCAGTAAAGGCCGAAAAGTCCGGAGGTGGATTGTTGTTTAGTTTGCTGTGCCTTTTATGTTTTATATGCTATTTGGCATAATATAAATCAAAAATAAAATTCAATATTGTCTTTTTTCCGACTTTCCGGTCTCTGCTCACTTTCAGGCTTCTCATATCATATCACTCCCTCTTGTTTCGGTTTCAACTAGTTGGGTAAGCAGGCTTTTAAGTACTGCCTCCCGGGTCCATTGCTGCTCGGTAAGGGTAGCATCATCCTGGTACCAGGCAATGGCCTCGTTAATTTCTACGCGGGTTTTATACACATAAGTTTTTACGGGGTGTATTTTTGAGCTTGGGTAACTGTTTAGGTTTTCCTCTTTTATCAGTTTTGCAAAATGCCCGGCGGGGATGTTTACTTCCAGGCATTCGTCCAGCGTGTTTTTAAAGTCGTGCTTGTCTTCCAACCAAAGGGTTAACGTTTCGCCGTTAAAGTCGTGATCGGCAATGGTGATGCGGCTATAGTCGTAATCAACGGAGATTACGAGCCACCATAATTTGTTTTTTAGTTTTTGTGAGATCTTTATCATGTCGTTTTTTAGTAGTTATAGACCATAGGCTAGAGTCAATAGCCTTATAGTTGGTTCATTATTTTGTTGTTCAGGGTGTCTTAAATGGCCATGGTCCATCGGCCATCGACCTCACCGAAACTTCGGCATCCAGCCGGGCAGGTATTGCTGTATGGCGGCAATTTCGCGGTGGTATTTACTGCACGTTGTTTGATAGGCCTGGTAGCGTAACATCAATTCGTTAGTTGGTTCGTTTTGTTGTTGCTGTTGGTTGTCGGTTGAGTTTAAGGCGGAATAGGCTAAGTACATGGGTGTTTTTATATGAGTTCCGAAAGTCGGAAAAGTCCGGACCGCGGGAAGGTTAGTGCTGATTTTGGATATATTGGTATTGGTTAAAGCTAATTACGGAGGCGGCCTGCCAATAAATAAATTTTCTTTATATTCTTTACATTTCATTTTGTTTTTAATAAAATTTGATTTAGTTTAGAGAATTATTACAGAACAAATATAAAGAAATATCTTTATTAGTACCAAGAAAAATCTTTAATTATTTTTATTGTCATGGATGAACAATCAAAACCCAATAAAATAAAAACGGTACGTCCGGAAACACTTGAGTTTATTATACTATATAATCAGCTTAAGGGAAAGGCTTTTAGCGGCAATGCACAGCTTGCCGAAGTTTTGGGTTTTAACTCGCCCAGCTCTATTACCGAGATTATTAAGAGTCGTCAAAATATTGATCCGGAAAAATTAAAGATTTTTAAAGATAAATACAGTGATTTCTTAATTGCCAAAAAAAATACAGTTAATTCTGAAAATGCAGCTGTCTCGCGGCTGTCGGATGGTATTCCTATGTACGAAATTACAGCTACAGCCTCGGGTGTGGAGGTTTATAACGATATTAACGATAAAGAGCCGGTTGGGCATATGAACTTTCCGGGTATTGAAGATTGCGACTTTGCTTTACCGGTTTGGGGGCATTCCATGTATCCGTATTTGGAAAACGGCTGCTGGGTGGCACTCAAAATCATTCATGATAAAAAAATACTGCCCGGCGAGGTGTACTATATTGAGTGGGGCGACTACCGTATGTATAAACGCCTGCTGGCTGGTGATAGCCCGGACGAAGTAATAGCTCATTCTGACAATACTACCGAAATGATTGGCAACCGCCTTAAATATGCGCCCTTTATTGTTAAAATTGCCGATATTAAAAAGCTGTGCCTGGTGAAAGATATTCATAAAAAGCATAATCATTAGTAGGAGTCCGAAAGTCCGGAAGACCGGAAGACCGCCTGTTCAAGCGTCTACGCTTAAATAATTACGGTGCATTGGCTTTAATTGTTAACCTTTTGTCGTAAGGGTGGACGTTTACAAATTGTCCACATTCAAGCGTAGACGCTTGAACGGGCGGATATGACCATTCCATCTTTCGGACTCCGGACTTTACTGACTCTCCGACTTTCCCAACTTTTAACTACATTTATAACATGATTGAACCTACCTATTATCCTTACAGCCTCAAATTCAGCATAGGTGCAATCGTCCTGATGCTGGTATTTTTACTGATGCTGCTTTCAAACGTGATAGCGGCGCATAATATGGCTGCATGGGTTATTTTTGGAATTTTAGGTTTGGCGTTTGGTTTTATGATGGTATTGCTGGTAACAACAAGGCTGATACCTGCTATAAAAGGAGATATAGCCCTTAGCCTGGATCAACAAGGCCTTAGTGACTACATTCGTGATGTGAGCATCGGGTGGAAAGACATAAAAGAGATTAGCCTGGTACGGGGCCGCAGCGCATCCTCATTGCGGATAGATCTTAAATGGGAATCGGATTATGGTAGCCGGATCGCAATCCCGCTGCGCTGGATAAAAGGTAAGGACCAGGAGATTTATGAAACCGTTCTGTGTTATTTTGAAGAGGAATCCGTAGATAAAACCGAATAACAACAGCTGCATCCTAAGTAATTATTAGTTGCTTATTTATAGTAATAGCTCCCTGCTTGTGTAATAATTCCATTACAATAAAAACTCTTTGCGGTTTAATGGCGTAATAGGGCGTTTTGTATTTATTCCGATATTAATGACCTTGAAACAAGCTTTGCTTTTTATTTTAAATAAATTAAGCGCCGGTGGATTTTTTCAAAATGTGGGTTTTTACACATTAATAATTTTGCTCTCGTGGGTATGGGTGGTACAGTTGAAGCAGAAACCCGGCCGATATAGAACTAATTAAAGCAATAAACTAAGTTTAATTCAATTATTGTTATTAATGAGTTTCCCGAACTGCCCTAAATGCAATACCCCATTTAATAAAAAGGTACATCGAAGTCCGTGGGTAAAATTATTTTTTCCCTGGCTACCGGTGCGGCGTTTTTTTTGCAAGCATTGTAGCGGCTGTTATTACATATTTGTAAAACAAACAGCTGATTAATCTAATTAATCTAATTTTGCTGTGCGCCATACCAAACTTTGATGTTTGTACGGTTTGTTATTCAATTTTAATTAAATACCTTTTTGATGATCATCCGCCACGCTATATTAACTGACGTGCCTCAAATAATGACGCTGATAGCCGAAGTAGTGCCGGCTATGATTGCTTCCGGTAATTTTCAATGGGATAACACCTACCCTAATGCCGGAGTATTTGAGAATGATATTACCTTGAACCAACTTTGGGTTGCTGAGATTGACGGCGCAATAGCGGGCGTATCGGCCATTACTACCAGTCAAGAGCCTGAATATGCCCAGGTTGGCTGGGACATTAACGAAACAGCCATTGTTACGCACCGGCTGGCAGTAAGTGAAAAATATAGGGGTAGGGGTGTAGCTGCAGCTTTACTGATACAGGCCGAAGATGAGGCTAAAAGACGCGGGACTAATATATTGCGTATTGACACCAACACCAGTAACCAGGCAACCCAGCAGCTTTTCCCAAAATTGGGCTACCAGTTTGCCGGCGAAATTGGATTAGGTTTCAGGCCTAACCTGCGGTTTTACTGTTACGAGAAAAGATTGTCAAACACTGAGGCCGGTAGTAAGCATATTCTGGAGGGCTAAGCTTCAAAAGATGAGCACGGTCGCGCTGCCTCTTGAGCAGCCCACTACTCGTGGCTGGATAAATCTGTCAATAACAACCCTTTATATAACGCATAACGCGTATAAACTTTAAAATCAGGTAGTATTCAGTTACGGCGATGCCTGTCAGGCAAAAAGAGCTATTTTTAATTATTTCTGCAAAAACGTAACCATTAGTAAAGAGTATCGTAGAAGTAATCAAAATCACGTTATGGATATATTATTTTTCTTCTCGGTGGCAGGTGTAGCAATTGTTATCCTGATATTAAAGTTTGATAAAAAGCAAACCATTAAAGTTAACACAGTTTTAAAGGAAACGAGAAGCGTTCCCCCCCTGCTTTTATTGAAAGCTACAGAACAAAAAATAAGTACATTGAAAAATGCTTTAAGTTTTAATGATGCTCCCCAAAATATGGCGGGTGCGGCATCAATGACCAATATTTATAATGCCCAAAAAGATAACGCCAACAGGCATTCAAAAGTGCAGCAGTTTAAATTGTTATCCGCAAAATATAACAGCGGGCTAATGTCTCTTGAAAACTATAATGCAAGACTGGACGAATTGCTTGAACAAGTACAAGGACAAAGCAACTCCGGCGCATTTGGATTGGCTAGTTAATTTTCCCTGATAGAATATAAATATAAGTTAAAGAGCTGTAATGTTGTACTGGGTTTTCCCATACAATGTTACAGCTCTTTTCATTTTAGGCGATAAGATGAGTGGTTGATTAAGTGAGTGGTTGATCAGTTAAAGAAGCACAAGCCAATCCCGGCAATGAACCATTGAATCAGTCCGGCCAAATGAAGCTAATCCTGCCCGATCAATCAAAAAAACTATAACTATTGACTATTCCGCTACTTTGTTTATTATTGCAATCAAATGTCTGACGAAGCAATTGTAAAGCGGTTAAAGGTTATAGTTAAGGAGCATGGCGGGCAGCTTGCTTTGGCGGGCGCTATTGGCGTTGATCAGGGCTTTATAAGCAAAGTGATTAACAAAAAGCAGGACGTTAGCTACTATCTTATACGTAAACTGTGTTTCCAGCTAAAATACTCGCCCGAGTGGCTAATATTGGGTACCGGTGATAAAAAGATCAACAAACCCGAATCTGCCAAGCTCATTACCGAAATACAAATGATGCGCACTGAACTGGACATTCTCCACGCCCGTATGCGTGCCTACGAAATGGAGCTGAAGGAATTGAAGGAGCGGGGATTAGGTGAAGAAAGCATAAAGCGGAAAGCATAAAGCACGGAACTTAACACGGGTGAACTAAAGACGCGTATTATAGCTTTTAGCTTTAAACTCATAAACTATTTATTAAAATAGCATTCAGCGCGCCGGTAACGGTTTTGCATTTGTTTACAGATGTTTCCAGCGAGAGTAATATTTCGCGGTATTTGATAAGCTTGACGGCGTCCTTTTCATTTGCAAACAATTCCGCTACAGCATGGTAATATACTTTATCTGATTGCTGCTCACAGGCTTTAATTTTACGGCATAACTCAAACACCTCCGCGGGTTTCTTTAGCTTACGTAATAAGTTAATGGCTTTCTCAATTTCAAGGCTGGCCTGCAGTATAATAGCAGCAATATCTTTAAAGGCAGGTATAAACTCAACTATATTATATAGATACATCCTGCCGCTTGCCTCTTTTATGGTATCGGCTACATCATCAATGCTTGAAGCTAATGTATGTATGTCACTACGGTTTAAAGGGGGAAAGATCACTTTATCCAGGCACAGGTAAATTTTATGAGTGGTATCATCGCCCGCCTGTTCCATTTTATCCAGTTGCTTAAACATTAAAGCACGCTTCTCCTCCGATTCGCAATTTACTGCCGAAACCAGCAAAGCGGCCATTTCAGCCACGTTTTTAGCAGCTTTATTGAAAAGGTCAAAAAATAAGGCTTTGTTGGTCAGAAAATCATGAAATAAAATCCGCATATACTATTTATACTATCGAGAAACCCAAAAATAGCGCGGGCATGTTAAGACGGTATTAAACAGAATAGATTAAAGGTTAAATTTATGTTATCAATTTTATTAATAAGCAAATTGTAATTAATACATTGTTTTTCAATTGTTTATAAAATTTTGTGGCCGGAAAATGTGCTTATCCAGCATTATTTAAGCGAAACGGATATTAAGTTAACATATAAATAATACTACCAAATGTTAATGGTTACTTAACATTAAGATAATCCTGCGTACGCACTTTTGAGGCAAAATTTATTCAATCCTTATAGTTATGAAAAAAATGTTTACTAAACAACTTAGTATGGGTTTACTAATGTGTTTAACGCTTGCAGGTTTTGCCGCTAAAGCGCAAACCACCTCATTAAGCGCCGACGCAGCAACTGCTGCCCCTGTAACAGCTACAACTGCTACCGATATGAAAGTAGCATCAAAGGCTGAGGCTAAAGCCAAAACCGAAACTCCTGCTGAAACTAAAACTGCAGCAAAGCCTGCTGATGCAGATACTACCTGGAAACCTCAAAGAAGATTATGGGGTTATACCTTTGGTGATTTTTATTACGACGCACATTCTGATGCAGCAAACAGAGGTCCGGAAACCATGTATAATGGTGTACCTACCTACAGAAATGCCTTCCAGTTCCGTCGCTTATATTTAGGTTATGATTATGAAATAACCAAAAAATTCAAAGTTGAAGTTTTATTGGCAAGCGAGCCAAATGCTAACACAGGCGTTAGCGGTACTACCTCAATTCAAAACGGTGATAACCTTGTTGATGGTAAAATGGCATTCTGGATCAAAAACTTCAACCTCAGGGTTAGAGATCTTTGGAATGGTACCGACTTAGTGATCGGTGAAATGAGCACTCCGGGTTTCGCATTGAATGAGCCTGGTACAAATGGTCCAACAAGTTTATCAGAAGCAACATGGGCTTTCCGTTCAATTGAAAAGACCGTCTCAGATTTCCACAAAAATAACGCTTATGATATAGGTGCTGCTTTACAGGGAACGTTTGATCCAAAAACCAAAAACTATGGTTACGTTTTAATGGTTGGTAACAACACCCAGGCCAGTTTATTATCTGCAAGTAATGCAAATGCAGGTTTTTATAAAATATTTTACGGAGATGTCTGGGGTAAATTCCTTAACCAGAAATTATACGTGGATATTTATGCTGACTATGCAAAAACTGCTGCTGCAACATATGCTATTCCAGGGCAGGAACATAACATGTTAAAAATATTTGCAGCTTACAACACTAAACCAATTACTGTGGGTGTTGAAGCTTACACGCAACAAATTGCAAGTGGCGTAACTAACTCTACAACCAAAGCACCTGAAGATGCAACAGTACGCGGTTTTTCAATATGGGCAAGAGGCGCAATTGTTAAAAATGTGAATTATTTTGCCCGTTTCGATTCTTACAATCCTGATACTAAGTTCAGCAGTGCCGATTCTTATACAATCAATACAAATTACGCAAATTACAACCCTACTGTTAAAGAGCAATTTTATACAGCAGGTTTGGATTATAATCCAACAAAGAACGTACACTTTATGCCAAACTTTTGGTTAATTGATTATAAAGACCAAAGGGCATCTACAACGACTGGTTATGTTGGCCCCGACCATACCTTAGTTTTTAGATTTACTTTCTTCTACACTTTTGGTAAATAAGTAAAAGAGAAAAATAAAAACAATTTAAAATCAAAACCATGAAAGTAATTAAAAGTTTACAGTTAGCAGTTGTAGCCATGGCGGCAAGCTGCCTAACTTTATCAGCTCAGGCCCAGGAAAACACTTTGTTAGGTGCTGGCAGTACATTTGTATACCCGCTTTTTTCAAAGATTTTTGCTGAATACAGCCAAAAGCATGATGTGAAGGTTAACTATCAGTCTATCGGTTCAGGTGGTGGTATATTACAGCTTACTAACAAAACAGTTGATTTCGGTGGTTCAGATGCTCCCTTAAATGCGGATCAGTCTAAAAAAATCGGTGTTGCTGTTTTGCATATTCCAATGGCATCAGGTGCAGTGGTAATTACCTACAACGTACCGGGAGTTGGCGCTTTAAAATTGACCGGAAAAGACCTGGCTGATATTTACCTTGGTAAAATTACTAAATGGAACAGCGGCGAAATTGCAGCTACCAACAAAGGTGTTAATTTGCCTGATATGCCTATCGTTGTAATTCACCGTTCAGACGGTAGCGGTACATCATTCATTTTTACTGATTATTTAACAAAAGTAAATCCTGAATGGGCTTCAAAAGTAGGTAAAGCATCTGCTGTTAACTGGCCAACCGGTTTGGGTGGTAAAGGTAACGAAGGTGTTGCAGGTTTGGTTAAACAAACCCCGGGTGCAATAGGCTATAATGAATTAGCTTACGCTATCCAAAACAAAATGGCATATGCTGATGTGCAAAACAAATCCGGTAAATTTATAAAACCAACTTTGGAAACCACTACTGCATCAAGCAATGTTGAGCTGCCTGCAAATTCTGAAGTATCTTTAACAAATACTGATAACCCTAAAGGTTACCCTATTACCAGCTTTACCTGGGCTTTAATTTACAAAGAGCAAAAGTATGCCGATCGTTCTGCTGCACGTGCAAAAATGTTATTAGATTTATTGTGGTATAACATTCACGAAGGACAGAAGAATTGTGCACCTTTAAACTATGCGCCGCTTTCAAAATCTGCTTTAAAAGTTGCTGAAAAAATATTAAAATCGGCCACTTATGACGGCAAGTCAATATTATAATTATTTTTGAAAATTGATTAGGTTATTGCTTTAGTTCAATAACTAATGAATGAATAAATGCAATTACCAGTACCCGGCCTTAAAACCGGGACTGGTAATTGTGTTGTATAAGCAACCTGATTGATACGTATTGAAAAATAAGAACAAAGGAATTTAATGAAAAACAAAAGATTAGACCTTTCCTATAGCCAGATGAAATGGGAAACCATTTTTAAGCAGATACTAAAAATTATGAGTGTATTGATACTGGTATTGGTTATCGGTATTTTAATAACGCTGATTATTGAGTCCCTGCCTTCTATCAAATCACTGGGTATAAAGTTTTTATGGGGCAAAATATGGGATCCTGTTCAAAATGTTTATGGCGCCTATCCTTTTTTGATCGGCACCCTGCTTACTTCCTTTATTGCGCTTATCATTTCCATCCCTTTTTCTTATGCTATTTCTATCTACCTTGGTGAATATAATCCCAAAGGCTGGCTGTCAAACCTGTTAAAAAATACGATAGAGCTTATTGCCGCCGTGCCGTCAATTATTTATGGCTTTTGGGGATTATTTGTACTGGTGCCGCTAATACGCACCTTCGAAATGAAAATTGGCGTAGCTCCTTACGGGATAGGTGTTTTCACCTCGTCGCTGGTATTAGCTGTTATGATCATTCCTTATGCTGCATCGTTGGGAATATCCCTTATCCGCATGGTGCCATCGCCGTTAAAAGAAGGCGCTTATGCCTTAGGTGCTACCCACTTTGAAGTTATCCGCAGCGTAATTATGCCTTATACCCGCTCGGGTTTGTTTGCAGGTGTATTACTGTCGCTGGGCAGGGCTTTGGGCGAAACCATGGCCGTTACCATGCTTATTGGTAATACCAGCGCAGTGGCAAACACCATTAAGGATGCAATTTTTGGTCCGGGTAATACCATGGCCAGCGTTATAGCCAACGAGTTTACGGAAGCAGACCATACTGTTTATCTTTCGGCGCTTATTGAACTGGGTTTGGTGCTGTTTTTTGTAACGGTAATCATTAACCTGATTGGTAAACGTATAATTACTAAATTTACTAATTACTAACAGGATGGATGCACGTATAGGAGTTAGAAATACCAAGAGTATATTATTTAAAGGGATGATTGTTTTTTTAGCATTTTTAATTACCCTTCCGTTAATTATTGTATTGCTTTACATTATTAAACAAGGAGTTACCCAGGTTAACTGGCACTTTTTAACCCATGTACCCGCACCTGTTGGCGAAGCCGGAGGGGGTATAAGCAATGCCTTGTTGGGTAGCCTTATTATTGTAGCCATGTCATCGTTGGTGGCTATACCTGTAGGTATTTTAGCAGGTATTTACCTAAGTGAAAATCCGGGTACTAAGCTGGCTTACTACAGCGGCTTATGCGTTGATATTTTACAGGGTGTACCCTCCATTGTGGTGGGTATTGTAATTTACTTTTGGATAGTAAAGCCGCTGGGTACTTTTTCGGCCATATCAGGTAGTATAGCCCTTGCAATTATGATGCTGCCAATTGTTATACGCTCCACCGAACAAACTTTGCGGTTGCTGCCGCCCTCACTAAAGGAGGCTGCCCTATCATTAGGTGTGCCGTATCACCGGGTTATTATTAAGGTGATAATTCCTTGCGGTTTTGCCGGTATACTATCGGGTATTATGCTTTCCATAGCCCGTATTATTGGCGAAACAGCTCCTTTGTTATTCACTGCATTTGGTAACCCGTATTTGTCATCGGCAATTACCAAACCAATGGAAACCTTACCCCATTTAATCTACACTTATGCCACCAGTCCTTATGATGAATGGCATAATTTGGCATGGGGTGCATCATTTATATTATTAATGTTTGTATTACTGTTAAACATATTTACCAAACTGATTACACGAAAATGGAACATACAGTTGTAAGCGCTACGAAATTTAATGCCTGGTTCGGCGATAACCATGTGGTAAAAGACGTGACGATCGGGATAGAAAAAAACCAGGTTATTGCGGTTATGGGTCCTTCGGGCTGCGGTAAAACCACTTTTTTACGCTGCATAAACCGCATGCACGAACTGATACCCGGTGCTACTGCTAAAGGTTCATTAAAACTATATGATGACGAGATTTACACCATGAACCCTATATATGTGAGGTATAAAATCGGTATGGTGTTTCAAAGGCCAAACCCTTTTCCAAACCTTAGTATTTATGATAACGTAATAGCAGGTTATAAGTTAAATGGTTTGAAGATGCTGAAAGCCGATTTAGATAATATTGTTCAAAAATCACTAACATCAGCCGCATTGTGGAACGAGGTTAAAGATTCGCTTCATAAAAAAGGTACCGTCCTTTCGGGCGGACAGCAACAGCGTTTGTGTATTGCCCGCGCTATAGCAATGGAGCCCGAGGTGATACTTTTTGATGAACCTACCTCTGCACTTGACCCTATATCTACCTCGAGCGTTGAGCAACTATTTCATGAGCTGAAAACTAATTATACACTTATAATTGTTACGCACAATATGCAGCAGGCTGCGCGCGTAAGTGATAAAACGGCGTTCTTTTACCTGGGCGAATTAGTAGAATTTGATAATACCAAGCAAATGTTTACGGCACCAAGTGACGTACGTACACAAAATTATATTACGGGCAGGTTTAGTTAAGTTGTTGTAACGTTGAAAGGTTATAATGTTGGAATGCTCCATTTATGACCTGAGCATAGTTATAACCATTAAATCTATAGACCTTCAACCATTTCAAAAAATATAAAATAAAAAGGAAATGACACCATTAGAAAACGAAATTACCGCGCTAAAAAAAGAACTGGTTAGTATGTGGATATTAGTTCAGTCGCAACTGAATAAGGCTAAAGAAGCTATGGTACAGTTTGATAAGGATCTTGCCCGCGAGGTATTAATTAAAGAAAAGCGTGTGAACGCCTTCGAACTTAAAATAGACCTGGATTGCGAAAATATTTTTGCGTTGTATTGCCCGGTTGCAGTGGATCTTAGATTTTTACTTGCCGCACTAAAAATAAATACCAACCTGGAGCGTATAGGCGATATTGCCGCCGGTATTGCTATTTATGTGGTAGAATCGTCTGTAAATTTTGATGTTAAGGCACTGGAAAGTACTTCACTTTTGCGCATGTACGAAGAGGCCGTTAATATTTTGATTGACGCCCGTACCGCTTTTGAAAAAGAAGACACGGTATTGGCACGCAGTATATTCAAAAGAGATGACGTTTTGGATGCCATTAACGAAAGTGCACCTACAGCTATTGCTGAGGTAATAAAGGCAAATCCGGAAAGTATTATCGAAACGCTTTACATGCTATCTATCATCCGGAAGTTGGAGCGCGTTGGCGACCAATCAAAAAATATTGCCGAAGAGATTATATTTTATGTAGAGGCTAAAATATTAAAACACCTGGAAAGCAGCAACCGCAGGCTGGAAGGAGAGGAGTAGAGGATTTACTATTTTAGAATTACGAATTTTTGGTTTGTAATACAACTGAATAAGTTGTGATTGATTAAGAATAAGGACGAGGTGGATGGAAACATCTGCCTTTGTTGTTTTATGCCGGACGATCTGTGTACTACTAACTAATTTTTATTTTATTGTAGCGTTATCATTTCTGTAACGTAATAATTATAAATTAATTAACCCGTTACTATGAAAGCAAAATGCCTTTTAATACTACTCGCGGCATTGCTGCCAAACTTGTATTCGTGCAAAAAGGACAATACTGCCGTCACCAACAGCAGTTTAATTGAAGGTAAGTGGTTTGTAAATAAAATCGTCATACACCAGGCTTTATTTACAGTGGTAAACGGAAATAAAGACACCACTTATACCGGAAGCGCTTTTAATACCAATGATTATTTCCAGTTCAACAGTAATCATACAGCAGTGGAATCTTTTTCCGCTGAGTTTACAATCAGTGGAAAAACCACAATCACCGATGGAGCCGGCCATTCGGTTGCCGGCGGTAATAGTTTTAAATACAGTATTGCCGGATCAATATTAACCCTAACATCAACGCTTATTGTTCCGCAATTCTCGGATACGTCAACTGGTCCGGCAACCGAAGCTATCATTCAACTCGATGCAAATAATCTTGTTTTGCGCCGGGTACAGGTTGGTTTGGAAACCTCCACAACAACTGATACTTATTATACCCGGGGAAAGTAGGCATTAATTAAACTGACTGTTTTAGCGGGTAACTGCTTGCTACCTGCTTCATTCAATTCACCAGGTGTTCCTGCACAAAGCTTTTTGAATATTCCTTTATCAGGTTCCTTACTTTTCTAAATTCGTTTATAACTTCGTCAGCATTACCTGTGGCTTTTGCAGGGTCGGGGAAGTTTTGATGAAAGCGCTGTGCGCGGGTAGGGAAGAAGGGGCAATTTTCTTTGGCATTATCGCACACGGTTATAACATAATCAAAGTTGATGTCTTTATATTCATCCACGTTGTTGGATGTATGGCTGCTTATGTCTATACCATCCTCGGTCATTACCTGTATGGCTTTGGGGTTTACCCCATGCGTTTCAATGCCGGCGCTGTAAATGTTTGCTTTATCGCCTGCAAAGTGCCTTAAATAGCCCTCGGCTATCTGGCTGCGGCAGCTGTTGCCGGTGCAAAGCACCAGTATGTTTTTCATATAGTGACAGTTTTGTTTGTATAATATTTTTTTCGGAGCCAGAATGCTAAATTAACCAGTGCTATTAAAGCGGGTACTTCCACCAACGGACCAATCACCCCGGTAAATGCTTCGCCCGAATTAATGCCAAAAACACCTATTGCAACTGCTATTGCCAGTTCAAAGTTGTTGCCGGTTGCTGTAAAAGCAATGGAGGTGCTCCTGGAATAATCAGCTCCGAATGATTTGCCAATAAAGAAGCTTAAAATGAACATAATTACAAAATATATTACCAACGGTATTGCAATACGTATTACATCAACCGGTATTTGAACTATCAGGTTACCTTTTAAGCTAAACATAACCACGATGGTAAATAACAAGGCAATTAAAGTTACAGGTGAAATAAAGGGAAGGTATTTTCTTTGAAACCAGTCTTCACCTTTAATACGGATAACGGCATACCTGCTGATAACTCCTGCCGCAAAAGGGACGCCTAAGTATATGGCGACGCTTTTGGCTATTGCGCCTATGGTAATGTTGACATTAAAGCCTTTAAGCCCAAACAGGGGCGGTAACGCAGTGATGAACACATACGCATAAACACTGTAGAGTAAAACCTGGAATATACTATTCAAAGCAATAAGCCCGGCGGCATATTCGCGATTACCTTCGGCCAGCTCATTCCATACAACCACCATTGCTATACATCGGGCCAGCCCGATAAGGATTAAACCAACCATGTAAGCGGGATGATCGCGTAAAAATGTTATGGCCAAAAAGAACATAAGTATTGGCCCGATTATCCAAT